>JBHEMA010000131.1:0-15496 GCA_046262795.1 Candidatus Dormibacteria bacterium
TCGTTGCGGTGTGCACCGGCGGGCGACGACGTGCGTCGCAGCTACTCCGTGTGCAGCGCTGCGGGCTCGGGACGGCTGCGCATCGCGGTGAAGGTCCTGCCCGGTGGCGTGTTCTCGACGTATGCGCGCGGCCAGCTGAGGCCGGGAGACGTGCTCGACGTCGTCACGCCGACGGGCCACTTCAATGTCCCGCTCGATCCTGCGATTGCGCGTCGCTACGTGATGATTGCGGCGGGCAGCGGCATCGCGCCCATCTTCTCGATCGTCGCCACGGTGCTCGAGCGCGAGCCGCGCAGCAGCGTTGTCTTGCTCTACGGCAACCGCACCGTGGCCGACATCATGTTTCTCGAGGAGCTCGAGGATCTCAAGAACGTGTACCCCGAGCGGTTCGCGCTGTATCACGTGCTCTCACGCGAGGAGCAGGAGGTGCCGCTGTTCCACGGGCGCATCGACGCCGAGCGCTTTCGCGAGTTTCTCGACGGGCTGATCGCACGAGAAGAGGTGGATGAGTGGTTCCTGTGCGGCCCTCACTCGCTGATCGAAGCGGTGAAGAGCGTGCTCGCCGAGCGCGGCGTGGATGCACGTCACGTGCATGCCGAGCTCTACCACACGGAGAGCGTGGAGCTTGCGCGAGGGCGCACCACCGTCGAAGCGGCGCCATCGGGTGAAACATCGAAGGTTGAGATCGTGCTGGACGGCAGACGCTCATCGTTCGCGATGTCGCGCAGCGGCGAGCGTGTGCTGGACGCTGCGCTGCGCGTGCGCTCCGACGCACCCTACGCGTGCAAAGGCGGCGTGTGCGGAACCTGTCGTGCCAAGCTCGTCGAGGGAACGGTGGAGATGGAGCACACGTACGCGCTCGAGCAGAGCGAGATCGACGCCGGCTACGTGCTCGCGTGCCAATCGCATCCGACATCAGAGAAGCTGATTCTCGACTTCGACGAGTAGCGTGCCGCATCACGTCGACGCCCGGGATGACGACGCGTCAGCGCAGCAGTTGCGAGCTCAGTACGTCGAACAGCCATTGAGACCACTCGTCCGCTGACCAGCCGCGGCGAGCGGTGAGATCGGTGAACGCCTCGATGCTGTCGATCGCGCGCATGATGTCGAGCGCCCGCGCTCTTCGCAGCTCCCTCGGAAGCGCGTCGAGCGCGATGAGGCGATCGACGACCATGCCGAAGAACGCGTCGCGCCCATGGTCACGTGACGCCTGCGATTCCGGGTCGCTCGGCAATGCGGCGCCCACCTTGGCGACAAACGGCGCGATGCGTCGCTTGATAGGCGTGTCGGTTTCGATGAATCGGCGCAGCACCGTCTGAGCGTCGGTCGCTTCGGCGATCTCGCGCGCCCACGGCTGCGCGAAGAAGCGGTCGCGCGGCTGGTCGCCGAGGACGACGTGTCCCTCTGCAGCCGCCAGCAGGCGCGCCTTGGTGCGGAAGTTGAGGTAGACGCTCTGCACGGCGACGCCGGCGGCGTCAGCGACCTGCTGCATGGTCGTGTCGTCGTAGCCGCGCTCCAGGAAGAGGCGATAGGCCGCACCCGCGATTCGCTCGCGCGTCTGCTCGGCTCGTTGGCGCCGGGTCATGCCGGCCTGCTTGACAGCGCCCACGCAATATAGGATATTATAGCGGCATCACTAGTGATGAATCTAGCGAATATCCGGGGCTGAGGAGGGCCGCCATGGCTACGAGCACGCTGGTTGGCGAACACGTGATCACTCGCGAGATGGGCCGTGCGATGACGGGCATGCCCGCCGTCGTCAAGGTCCCGGACGCAACCTTCGATGGGCGCCTGTTCATGTTCGAGGCGAACATGCCACCGGGCCATGTGATCCCGCCGCACACGCATACGCATGAGGACGAGCTGACGATCGTGCTCGAAGGCGAGCTGAGCGTCGAGCTCGGTGGCGAACGCACCGTGGCGCGCACCGGGTGGATCGTGCTCAAACCGCGCGGTATCCAGCACTCGATTGGCAATCACTCGGATTCCTTGGTCCGCGTGCTCGAGCTGCATCTCCCCGGCAGGCTCGAGCCGTATTACGAGCAGCTCGGCAAGCTCTTCGTTGCTGAGGGACTCGATCCGGCCGAGCGCGCGCGGGCCGTCAATGAGCTGGCGACGCGCTACGGCGTGACGTTCGCGGCACCACCGGGGGCGCCAAAACGCTGAGGGCTCAGCGAAAGCGCGCCTCGCGCTTCTGGCGGCGCGCCGCGACGCCTTCGGCAGCGTCGGGTCCGGTGAAGCCGAGAAACTCGAGCGCGGCCGAGTTGTCGAACGCCGGCCCGGCGAGACGCAGCCAGTTGTTCAGCGCCTGCTTTGTCCAGCGAATCGCCGATTCGGAACCATCGGCGAGCCGTCGCGCCACGGTGAGCGCACGGTCATGCAGGTCGTCCTCCGGCACGCACAGCGACACGAGCCCGATGCGCTCGGCCTCCTCGCCGGTGATGGGATCACACGTTAAGAGGTAGTACTTCGCCTTGGCCATGCCGCACAGCAATGGCCACAGGATCGCGGCATGGTCGCCCGCCGCGACGCCCAGACGTGTGTGCCCATCGATGATGCGCACGGTCGGCGAGACGATCGACACGTCGGCGAGCAGTCCGATCACAAGGCCCGCGCCCACGGCGACACCGTCCATTGCGGAGACGATGGGCTTGCTGCAGTTGACGACGTTGTAGACGAGGTCGCGCGTCTCGCGGAGTACGCGCGCGCGAACATCGAAGTCGGCGCGGATCTGGTCGATGAGATCGAAGTCACCGCCTGATGAGAATGTGCCGCCCGCGCCGCGCACGACGACGCTGCGTGTTTGCGGATCGTCATCGATCGCTCGCCATACCTCGACCAACTCGCTGTGCATCGACCCGCTCACCGCATTGAGCCGTCCGGCGCTGCTGAGCACGATGACGAGCACACCATCGTGCGGACGCTCGAACTGCAGCGACGGAAACGCGCCGGCGAGATCGGTCATCGGCCCCGCTGGAACTCAGGCACCCGTGAACGTCGGCTTGCGTTTTTCCTGGAACGCTGCGATGCCGTCCTTGTAGTCATGCGTCCTGGATGCGCGTCCCTGCGCCGCGGCCTCGGCGGCAAGCACCTCGCTGAAGGATGGTCCCTCGTCGACGATGTGGCGCACGATGCGTTTCGACTCCGCGAACGCGGCGCTTGGACCCCGGGCGATGCTCGCTGCGAGCTCGCGTGTGCGTCGCAACAGATCTGCGCCGGCGACACTGCGATTGACCAGCCCCCACGCGGCAGCTTCTCGTCCGGAGAGCAGCCGGCCGGTGTAGATGAGCTCCAGCGCGCGATGCGGCCCGACGCGAGTCACGAACGCGGCGTGCGCGCCGCTGTCGAGCACGGCACCGATGCGGGCGAACGGGGAGCCGATTCGCGCGTCGTCCGCCGCGTAGAGGATGTCGCACGCGAGCGCGAGTCCGAGCCCGGTGCCGAGGCATGCGCCTTGCACCGCTGCGATCGTCGGAAAGGCGATCTGAGCCACGCGCTCGATGACGGGATTGAGCTCGTCACGCAGGATCGCCTCGCCGTCCTCGTGCAGTGGATCAGCACCTGTCAGGTCGCGTCCGCTGCAGAAGGCGCGGCCCTCACCGCGGATGAGCAACGCGCGCACGTGCTGCTGCTGCACCTGGTCCAGCGCATCCATGATGCCGCCGACCATCGCGGCGTTCATCGCATTCATCTTGTCGGGGCGATTGAGGACGAGCTCGGCGACGCCTTTCTCGACGGACAGAACGACCGGTTGCTCGGTGTCAGATGCCGGCATATTCCGGACGCTCCTTTGCGGTGAGGATCTTCAGCTGGCTGGCGCACACCGTCACGCCGTTCTGGTTGAGGATGTCCCAGCGATACGTGACCAAGCCTGCCTTGTCGTCACGGTCGGTCTTCTCGATCACCTCGATGTCGAGATACAGCGTGTCGCCGATCCACGTCGGCGCCGTGTACCGCAGCTTGTCGGTGCCGTAGTTGGCGAGGATGGTCGTGGCGTCGGCGGGCACGCCCAACCCCGTGCCGATCGCAAACACCATGATCCCCGGGGCGACTCGCTGGCCGAACATCGACCGTTCTGCCGCGACGGTATCGATGTGCGGGTAGAACCAGTCGCCCGTGAGCGAGCACCAGTTGACGATGTCGGTCTCTGTGATCGTGCGTCCGCGGGTGCGCTGCGTCTGCCCCACGTCGAGTTCGTCGTACGTTCGATAGAGCAGGAATCGATCCATCCGCGGTCACCTCTGCCTCGCCGCAATCACCGGCGGTCCGCCGGCCGCGGCAGTATATCGGGCGCATGGCACGCCCCCGGCTCGCCGAGCGCCGACCCTATGACCGCGACCGCGTCGTCGACGTCGCGGTGCAGGTGTTCACGCAGCGCGGCTACGACAGCACCACGATGTCTGACATCGCGACCGCGCTCGGCATCCACAAGACGAGCATCTACCACTACGTCACGGGCAAGGAGCAGCTGCTCGATGACGCGCTCAAGCGCGCGCTCGATGCGCTGCACGGCATGCTCGACGAACGCGCGGCGCGCGACGGCGCCGCCGTCGACCGGTTGCGCTACGTGGTGCGGCGCACCGTCGAGATCATGGTCGCGCAGCTGCCCGAGGTCACCGTGCTGCTGCGCGTGCGCGGCAACACGCCCACGGAGCGCGGAGCACTCTCACGCCGCCGCGACTTCGATCATGCGGTGCAGCGCATCGTCGGCGACGCAATCGCTGCGGGGCAGCTGCGCGACGACGTCGACACCGCACTCGTCACACGTCTGATCTTCGGCATGTCGAACTCCGTCACGGAGTGGTACCAACGCGACGGACGTCTGTCCGCGTCGCAACTCGCGTCCGCGATCGAGATGATCGTATTTGAAGGGTTAGTCGCACGCTCACAGACGAAATGACCGGCGCCGATGCGGGGTGCAGTCGCATGTCCGCGGCGAGTTCCGCAGGCCGGCGAAGCCGGCCGAGGACTGTCTGAGCGTAGCGGACATGCGACTGCACCCCGCAGTCGGCGCGACTCAGACTCGTTCGACGAGCGTCGCGACTCCCTGACCGACTCCGATGCACATCGTCGCGGCAGCGCGCGTGCCGGTCGGCCGGCGCTTCAGTTGGTGCAGCAGCGTGGTCATGATGCGCGCGCCGGAGCAGCCGATGGGATGACCGAGCGCGATCGCGCCGCCGAGCGGATTGACACGCTCCTGGTCGATCGGTAGCTCCTGCAGCACCGCCAGTGACTGCGCCGCGAAGGCCTCGTTGAGCTCGACGATGGCGAGGTCCTCGAGCGACCATCCCGCACGGTCGAGCGCCTTGTGCATGGCGGGCACGGGCCCGATGCCCATGCGCCGCGGCTCGACACCCGCTCCCGCTGTGGCGACGATGCGCGCGATCGGTTGCAGATCGAGCCGCTCGACGGCGTCTTCGGACGCGAGCAGGCACGCTGCCGCCCCGTCGTTGAGCGGGCTCGAGTTGCCGGCCGTCACGGTGCCATCCGCGGCGAACACCGGCGGCAATTTGGCCAGCGCTTCCATCGACGCGTCGGGACGCGGGCCCTCGTCGACGTCGACCGTGTGCTCCTGCTTGCCGTGCTTCACCGAAACGGGTACGAGCTCGTCGGCGAACTCTTCCGCTTGCTGCGCCGCAACTGCGCGCTGATGGCTGCGCAGCGCGAACGCATCCTGCGTCTCACGGTCGATCTCGTACTCACGCGCGAGGACCTCGGCGGTCTCACCCATCGACAGCGTGTGCTCGTCCGGCATGTGCGGATTGACGAGGCGCCATCCCAGTGAGGTGTCGAACACGCGCTGCTCGCGCGGGAAGGGCGAGTCCGCCTTGGGCAGCACGAACGGTGCGCGCGTCATCGACTCGACGCCGCCCGCGATGGCGATCGCACCGTTGCCCAGCGCCAGCTCGGCGCGCGCGCTGTTGATCGCCTGCAAGCCGGAGCCGCAGAGGCGGTTGACCGTCATCCCGCCGATGTGCAGCGGCAGATCGGCGAGCAGGACGGCCATGCGCGCGACGTTGCGATTGTCCTCGCCGGCCTGATTGCTCGCGCCCAACCACACGTCCTCGAGATCGTCGGCGCTGACGCGCGGATTGCGACGCAGCAGCTCTGTGACCACCGTCGCGGCCAGGTCGTCGGGACGCGCGCCGGACAGCTGCCCGCGGAACCTGCCCACCGGCGTGCGGCAGCCGTCGACGATGTAGACGTTCACTCGGATCCGAGCACCGAGCCGATGACCGCGGGTGAGCCCTGCAGCGCGGTGCGCTGCATGAAGTGCTTGATGGCGCGCACGCCGCCGAGCTCTTCACCGCCGCCTGCGCGTCCCGGACCACCGTGCACCAGCTGCGGCATCGGGATGCCGTGTCCCGTCGATTCGCCGGCGCTGTCGCGATCGAGCACGAGCAGCCGACCGTGGTCCGGTGACGCGCCGAGCACGACGCGCCGCACGAACTCCGCGTCGTGCGAGACGACCGAACCGACGAGGCTGCCTCGCCCGCGCGCTGCGAGGTCGATCACCTGGTCCGTGTTGCTGTACGGCACGACAGTGCTCACGGGACCGAACGCTTCGACTTCGTGCGTCTCCGGGCGATCGACATCGGTGCACATCAGCAACAACGGTGCGATGAAGGCGCCTCTCTCCGCATCCGCGTCCACTACATCGACGCGCTCGGTGTCGCCATGAATGATGTCCGCTGCCTGCCCGAGCTTGCCGACCGATTTGCGCACCTCGTCGCGCTGCTGCAGGCTCACCAGCGCGCCCATCGTGACCGACTCGCTGCGCGGATTGCCGACGACCACCTTGTCGAGCCGCTCACGGAGCGCTGACACCGCGTCATCGACGAGCGGCTCCGGCACGAAAGCTCGCCGGATCGCGGTGCACTTCTGGCCTGCCTTCTGCGTCATCTCACGGACCAGCTCCTTGATGAACAGGCCGAACTCGTCCGTGTCGCTCGTCGCGTCGGGACCGAGGATGCAGCTGTTCAGCGAGTCGGTCTCGGCGTTGAAACGCGCGCCGCGAACCGTGACCGCGTTGTGCGCGCGCAGCTTCGCGGCCGTGCTCGCGCTACCGGTGAACGCGATCACGTCCTGGCCGGCGAGGTGATCGAGCAGGTCACCGACGCTGCCGCACAGGAGCTGCAGCGCGCCCTCGGGCAGGATGCCGGAGTCGATGATGTCACGCACGACGGCCGCCGTCAGATACGAGGTCTGCGTCGCGGGCTTGACGATCGACGGCACACCCGCGAGCACCGCGGGCGCCAATTTCTCGAGCATTCCCCAGACGGGGAAGTTGAACGCGTTGATCTGAACCGCAACTCCGCGCAGCGGCGTGTACAAATGGCGGCCGGCGAACGTCCCCTGTTTTCCCATTGGGATGAGATCGCCGTCAACGATGAAGCCGCCGCCGTCGGCGGGGAGTTCGCGCTTCCCCACGCCGCTGAACGCGAACAGCGTCCCGAAACCACCGTCGACGTCGATGGCGGAATCGCGACGCGTCGCTCCGGTTGATGCCGACAGCTCGTAGTACGCATCCTTGCGCGCGTCGAGGTGCGACGCGAGCGCTTTCAGCGCACCGCTTCTATCCCCGAAGCTCAAACGACGCAGCCCAGGCCCGCCGACCGTCCGTGCATGATCGACGGCGGCGCGAGTATCCAGCCCCGTGCTCGACACGCGGGCAATTGGCTCGCCGGTGACCGCATCTGAAACCACCGTGCCGTCATCCGCAGCGGTGTACCACCGTCCTGCTGTGTAGCTGGCGAGCATCTCGGCCACGCGATCACCTCCTTTGCTGCTGACATGCATGCTCATCACGTCGTCTCCTCGTCGACGACCGACCATCCATTGTGCGTGAGCGCAGCACGCAGGCTGCCTGCTGACTCCGGCCCCACGAACAGCTCGATGAGCCCGACCGGGAGCCCTGGAGCGTGCTCCACCCGCAGGTCCTCGACGTTCACTCCCGCCGCCGCCGTGTCCGCGAGCACGCGAGCGAGCTGCCCGGGTTCATCAGGAACGAGGACGCCGACGATGCGATATGTGCGCGGTGCGCCGCCGTGCTTGCCGGGCAGACGACGTTGCGCGTTGCGTCCGTCCTCGACGAGCGCCGTGACCCCCGCCTCTCCGTGCCCGTCGCGCAGCGAAGCAGCGACGTGTCTCAGGGTCTCCGCCAACCCCTCGAGCGCGGACGCGAGAGGGGAGCTGTTGCCGGTTGCAATCTGGGCCCACATCTCTGGGTCGGCCGCAGCGATGCGCGTCATGTCGCGCAGACCCTGTCCCGCGAGTTCCAGCACTGCATCCGAGGCGCTGCCGAATTGCGCTGCGAGCGCGGAGGCGACGATCTGCGGCAGATGGCTCGTCAAAGCGACGGCGTCGTCGTGCTCCTGCGGCGTCATCACCAGAGGCGAGGCTCCGCACTCCTCGGCGAGCCACCGCGCGTCGCTGAGCGCATCCGCGGATGCGCTGGGCCCCGGTGTCAGCACCCATGCGCGGCCCGCGAACAGCGTGGGCCGTGCTCGTCGCGGACCGCCCCGCTCACGGCCCGCGAGTGGATGTCCGCCCACGAAGTGGGAAGCTCCGGCGTGCGCGCTGCCCGCGACGAGCGCCTGCACGTCGTCGTGGACGCGGCGCTTGATGCCGGCTGTATCGGTCACGGTCGCGTCATCGCTTTCGCGCAGCCGTTGCGCGACGGTTTGCGCCGTGCTCGCGGGTGGCACTGCGACGACGACGATCTCCGCGGTTTCACCTCGGTGAGGCACGCCGGCACCGAGCTCTTCGGCGTCATGCAGATTTGACGGCCGCGTATCTGCGAGCCACACGTGATGGCGCCGTTCACGCAAGGCCAGCGCCACCGAGGTGCCGATCAATCCGGCGCCGACGACGAGCACCGAACGCTGGTCAGACAACCGGCGTCAGCCACCTCGCGTAGCGGTCGTCCTCGCCCTTGCACGCTGCGAAGTACAGCTGCTGCAGCTTGCGCGTGATCGGCCCCGGCGCGCCGTCACCGATGGGGCGGCGATCGATCTCGATGACCGGTGAGACCTCGGCGCCTGTGCCGCAGAGCAAGACCTCGTCCGCGATGTACAGCTCGCTGCGGTCGACGTCACGCTCGACGACGTCAATGCCGAGCTCCTCACGCGCGAATGTCATCAGCGTCCGTCGCGTGATGCCCTCGACGATGTTCTCGGTGATCGGTGGCGTCACGAGGACGCCGTCGCGCACCAGGAAGATGTTCTCCGCGCTGCCCTCGCTCACGTTGCCCGCCTGCGTCAGCACGATCGCCTCGTCGAACCCGTTGAGCACCGCCTCCGTCTTGGCCAGCGCGCTGTTGACGTAGATCCCCGATGACTTCGAGCGTGCCGGTGCGACGTTGTCATCCATCCGGCGCCAGCTCGATACCTGGCAATGGATGCCCGCTGTCGTGTCGACGTACGCGCCGAACGGCACGGTGACGATCATGAAGCCGTCATCGAGGTTGTGAAAGCGGATGCCCACCTCCTCGTTGCGCTTGAACACAAGCGGCCGTACGTACACGTCGGTCTTGAAACCGTTGCGCCGCAGCAGCTCGACGCTGATGGCGCAGCACTCGTCGACCGAGATGGGGATGTTCATGTGCAGCATGCGGGCGTTGCGACGCATCCGCTCGAAGTGGTCCGCGATGCGGAAGACGTTGAGGCGGTTTTGCCGTGCGCTCCAGTACGCGCGGATGCCCTCAAAGCAGCCGGTCCCGTAGTGGAGCGCGTGCGTGAGCAATCCCAGGTGCGCGTCGCCGTACCGGCACAGCTTCCCGTCGAAGAACACCCAGTAGTCCGCCTGCGCGCGCCTGTCCACGGGCGCCGATTTTGTGGTGACGGTGGCCTCGTCAGTCATCTTTCAATGCGTCCCCTGGTTGTTCGATGAGGTCGGCGAGATGGCGCAGGAACCCGCCGCCGACAGCGCCATCCGCGACGCGGTGGTCGAAGACGAGTGAGAGGTTGACGGTGTGCCGCGGTGCAACGCCTCCGCCGACGATCCACGGCCGTTCGGCGATGCGCCCGACACCCAAGATGGCGACCTCGGGGGGGTTGATCACGGCGGCACCGCCGTCTACTCCGAATGCACCGAAGTTCGAAACCGTGAATGTGCTGCCGCTGAGCTCGGCCTGGTTGAGTCCGGCCGTGCGTGCTGCGGCGGCGAGGCGATCGAGCTCGGCGGCGAGCCGCGGCGCGCGCAGGCGATCTGCGTCGCGGATGACGGGCACGACCAAACCGCGCTCGGTCTGCACGGCGACACCGAGGCGCACGTCGTCGAACGTGATGATCTCGTTGCTTGCCGTGTCGAAATGCGCATTGAGTCGCGGGTAGCGCCGGAGCCCGATGACGCAGAGCCGCAGCAGGACGGCGAACGGCGTGACACGCGCGCCCTCACCTCGTGTCTGCAGCCGCTCGCGAGCGGCGAGCAGCTTCGTCGCCTCGACGGTGATGGTCGCAGTCGCAGTTGGGATCTCCTGGTGGGAGCGTGTCAGCCGCTCCGCGGCCACGCGGTCGATGCCGACGAGTCGCTGACGCGTGCCTGCAGGCACAGCTACCGGCGCGCCATTGGTGTTTTGCGCCGCGGGTTGTGCAGCTGAGCGCTCCAGGTCTGCCTGCGTGACGATGCCGCCCGGACCTGAGCCAGCAATCGCGCGCAGGTCGATGCCGCGTTCCGCGGCGAGACGGCGCACCAGCGGTGACGCAGGCGGTGCAAGAGCTGTGGCGGGCGACGCTTGGTCGGTGGACTGCGTGGCGCTGCTCGCGCCCCGGCGGCGTCGCGTTGTGCGCTCCTCCTTCGTGCCGTAGCCGACGAGCACGTTCCCCGATGCGTTGCCGTCGCTTGACACCGCATCTTGCCGAGCCGGTGCGGTCTCAATGCTCACCAGCGGCGTGCCGACCTTGATCATGTCGCCGGGTGAGCCGTGGAGCGCAGCCACGGTGCCGCCAAACGGCGTCGGCACTTCGACGACCGCTTTTTCCGTCGACAGCTCGGCGACTGGTTGATCCACCGACACGGTGTCACCGACGGCGACGAGCCACCGCACGATCTCGCCTTCGGTGAGGCCCTCGCCGAGGTCAGGCATCAGGAAGTCGCGAACGTCCGCCATCGTCTTCAGTACTCGAGCGCGTGCCCGACTGCGTCGAGGATGCGGTCGACGTGCGGGAGGTAGTGCTTCTCGATCTTCGCCGGCGGATACGGCACGTCGTAGCCCGTGACGCGCTGGATCGGCGCGGCAAGGTACCCGAAGGCACGCTCGCCGATGGTCGCCGCGATCTCCGCGCCGTAGCCCGCGAACCGCGGTGCCTCGTGAACGACGATCACCCGGCCGGTTTTCCTGGCGCTCGCGGTCAATGTCTCGACATCGAGCGGCTGCAGCGTGCGCACGTCGATCACCTCGAGATCCCAGCCTTCATCGCCGGCGGCGTCGGCGGCCTCGAGCGCGGTCGTCACCATCGGCCCGTACGCGATCACAGTTGCGGTCGATCCGGCACGACGCACTGCGGCACGGCCGATCGGCTCGCCCGTCACGGGAAGCTCGACGTCTTCCTTCTGCCAGTAGCGACGCTTTGGTTCGAGGAAGATGACGGGATCGGGGTGGTCGATTGACGCGCGCAGCAAGGCATATGCATCGCTCGGTGTACCCGGCGAGACGACGGTCAGGCCGGCGGTGTGCGCGTAGTACGCCTCGGGGCTCTCGGAGTGATGCTCCACGGCGCCGATGCCGCCGCCGTACGGAATGCGGATGACCATCGAGAGACCGACGGATCCGCGCGTGCGGTTGCGGTACTTGGCAACGTGGCTGATCACCTGGTCGAGCGCGGGATACGAGAAGCCATCGAACTGCATCTCGACGACAGGACGCAGACCGTAGAGCGCCATGCCGAGCGCGGTGCCGGCGATGCCCGACTCGGCGACCGGCGTGTCGAAGCAGCGTTCCGCGCCGAACGTCGCCTGTAATCCGTCGGTGATGCGGAAGACGCCGCCGAGGCGTCCGACATCCTCGCCGTAGATGACGACGCGATCATCATCACGAAGCGCGTCGCGCAGCGCGGTGTTGAGCGCCGCCGCCATGGTGACCGTCATGCCGGCGCCTCGTCGGAGGAGAGCTCGCGTTCGAGAGCGGCACGTTGCTCGCGCAGCGTCGCCGGCATGGATGCGTACACGTGGTCGAACATCTCGCGCGGGTCGCCGCCCTCCGCGCCGAAGAGCGAGTCGCGCATGCGTGCGGCGACGGCTTCACCTTCGCTTTCGACGCGGGCGACCAAATCGTCGTCGAGCACCCCGGCGTCTCGCAGTTGCGACGTGAACCGTGCCACCGGATCACGTGCCGTCCACTCGGCGACCTCGTCGTCGCTGCGGTAGCGTGTCGAATCGTCAGCTGTGGTGTGCGGCTCGATGCGATAGGTGACCGCCTCGATGAGTGTTGGTCCGCCGCTGTTGCGGGCGCGTTCGAGTGCGACGCGTGTGGCGCCGTACACCGCGAGCACGTCGTTGCCGTCCACGACGATGCCCGGCATGCCGTAACCGGCTGCGCGGACGGCGATCGTCGACGCGTGCGACTGCAGCGAGATCGGCACGCTGATCGCGTACTGGTTGTTCTGCACGAAGAACACCACGGGCGCCTGGTAGACGGCCGCCATGTTCATCGCCTCGTGGGTGTCACCCTCGCTCGAGGCACCGTCGCCGAAGAAGACGAGCGCGGCGATGGGATCGTTGCGCAAGCGCGCCGCCATCGCGAGGCCGGTGGCGTGCAGCGCGTGCGTCGCCAGCGGCGTCGTCAGCGGCGCGACGCGATGCTCGCGAGGGTCGAAACCGCTGTGCCAGCTGCCCTGGAACAGCGCAAGGATGTCGACGATGTCGACGCCGCGCGCGAACGTCCCGACGGTGTCACGGTACGAAGGAAACAGCCAGTCGTTCTGCTCCATCGCGAAGACGGCGCCCACCTGGGCCCCTTCCTGACCGTGGCTCGACGCGAAGACGCCGAGCGCGCCCTGTCGAGTGAGGTTGATCGCCTGCCGGTCGACGCGCCGGCTCAACGCCATGAGCCGGTACAGGCTGCGCAGTTGCTCTGCATCGAGCGTGATCGCGTGCTGGCCGGTTTCGCTCAGGCCACCGTCGGGCGCGACCTCGCGCCATGTTGCCGCCATCGGCTGCTGCTCGTTGACGATCACTGTCGAATCTTGGCATTGCGCCGACACTCTTGTCCATATCCTCCGACATCGCTGGACATTCAGGCGCATCAATGGCAACATGACAGACGATTTGTCCACCACCGACCAGCGGCTCGGCGGTCGCGCTGGACGCTATGCCGGCGAGAGCGATGGCCGCCCGACGCTCGACGCCATCGACCGCAGGCTGCTCACCGCACTGGCGGCGGATGGACGGCTGTCGGTCGCAGCGCTTGCCGAGGCCAGCGGCGTGTCGCGTGCCAGCGCCTACACGCGGCTCGAACGCCTGCGCAATGACGGCGTCATCGAGGGCTTCGCGGCTCGCGTCAACGTGGCCAAGCTCGGACTTGGCATCACCGCGCTGGTGCTCATCTCCGGACGCCAACCCGCATGGCGCAAGTTGCGCGACGAGATCGCGCGGATGCCGGAGGTGGAGTACTGCGCGTTCACGACGGGTGAGTACGACGCGCTCATCCTCGTGCGTGTGCCGGATGTCGAGACGCTGCGCGACGTCGTCCTCGAACGGCTGCAGACGTCAGAGACGGTGCGCGCGACGGAGACGATCTTCGTGCTGGAAGAGGTCGTGCGAAAGCCGTACGTGCTCCCCTAGATTGAGCAGCCGCCTCATTCCGACGCGACGACCGCTTCGATCTCGAGCGCAGCGCCAAGCGGTAGTGCAGCGACGCCGACCGCACTCCGTGCGTGCTTGCCCTTGTCCCCGAGCACTTCGACGAGGAGCTCTGAGGCGCCGTTCACCACGAATGGCTGATCGAAGAATGCGGGTGCACTGGAAACGAAGCCGGTCACTTTGACCACCGATGCGATGCGGTCAGGTGAGCCCAGAGCTGCGCTGGCGCTGGCCAGCAGGTCGATCGCAACCAGCCGTGCCAGTGCGTATCCGTCCTCTCGCTCCAGGTCCTCACCAAATCGTCCGAGCACCACCTTGCCGTCGCGTCGCGCGATGTGCCCGGACAGGAACAGGAGATCGTGGGATCGCTTCGACATGACGTAGCTCGCCGCGGGCGTCGACGGCTCCGGCAGCGTGATGCCGAGCTCGCGAAGTCGCGATGTGGCCGACATGCAGCTCAATAGTCCTGCAGATAGTCGGCGCCGTCGACGAATCGCAACGGCTCGAAACCGAATCTCGCCGGCACGGAGTCGAGCCGCGTGATGTTGTTCTTGGAAAGCATCTTCAGCTGTTCCACGGTCACCAGCGGCTTGCGCATGACCTTCTGCATCATGAACGCGCCCGGGACGACCATCCGCACCGGGACGTGCACCGCATACCGGTGCACGCCGATGGCGCGCTTGACGATGCGCGCGATGTCGTTGTAGGTCAGATGCTCCGGTCCTCCGATCGTCTGCACGCTGTTGCTCGGTCCCCGCTGCAGCGCCAGGAGGATGCACTGTGTGACGTCTTCGACCGCGATCGGTTGGAAGAGCGTGGAGCCGTCGCCGGCGATGGGCGTGGCGGGAGTCAATCGGACGAGCTTCGCGATGAGCGTGAAGAAGCCGTCGCCAGGTCCGAAGATCAAGCTTGGTCGCAGGACGGTGTACGGCACGCCGCCGCCGACAGCGGCCTGTTCGCCCTGCCACTTCGTGCAGAGGTAAGGAAAGCGAGGATCCGGGTCTGCGCCGTTCGCACTCTGATGAATGAGATGACGCACACCCGCCTGGCGCGCGGCGGCGACCACACGCTCGGTTCCCTCGCGATTGACACGGTCGAATGTCTGCTTGCCGCGCTCGTGGATGACAGCAGGCAGATTGATGACCGTGAAGCATCTGGCAAATGCCTCCGTGAGTCCGTCGTCAGCGGTGACGTCGGCCTGCACGAACGTGACGCGTTCATGCTTCACCGGACGGCGCGTGCCGCGCGCGACGACGACCACGTCGTGCCCTGCGTTGAGCAGCGCGCGCGTGACATGTGTCCCCACGAATCCGGTGCCCCCGGTCACCGCGACGCGCACGCTGTCCTCCTCAAAAAGCTGACGAAGCGGTTGGGAAGGGTATCGACCTCGGCGGCGAGTGGTGAGTCGAGGCTTGCCTGGCGAACATACGTTCGCTATGATGTGGCCTCTGCCTCGGCGCTCCAGCTCCCCGTCCTGATGAGGCGACGGCTTCCACGGAGGAGCGATGACGGATTCGCTTGCTGCTGCTCTGGCGACCCTTCGGCACCGCTATGGACCGGAGGCGTTGCGTCGTGGCGCGCTGCCGGAGATGCCCCGCGTGTGGGCGACGGGTGTGCCGGCCATCGACGATGTGCTCACCCCGGGCGGGCTGCCGAACGGACGTCTCACCCTCCTGGCCGCCGCCACACACCGTGG
>JBHEMA010000132.1:0-3130 GCA_046262795.1 Candidatus Dormibacteria bacterium
GGCCAGATGCAACACATCGCTGGTGACGGCAACGTCGCCGACCCGGTAAACGCTGACGGCGACGGCGGCGAAGCCACCAATGCGGAGTTCGTGTCGCCGCACCACCTGTTTGCGGAAGCCGATGGTTCGCTGCTCTTCACCGAGGATGTTGGCTACACGCAGTCCTCAGGGCCGGGCTACCAGTACACGATGCGTGTCCGCCGCATCGACTGGGCGAGCGGAATCGTGTCCAAGGTTGCGGGCGATGAACAGATCGGTGTCGGCGGCGAGGCCGTGCAGCCGCTGCAGTCTTCGTTCGCTTACCCGGAGAAGGCGTTCGTCACACCGGATGGGGGTGCCGATATCCTCGACAGCGGCAACGACAGGCTGCGTCGCATCGACCCGGAATCCGGTCTGGTGACGACCCTCGCGGGGAGGCCCAACAACGGATCACCAGTGTTGGGCGATGGATTGTCAGCAACGGTCGCGACGCTGGACTGGCCGCGCTCCGTTGCCGTCAATCCGGTGAACGGGGCGCTGTACATCGCCGATGCGCAGTCGGTGCGCATCCGGCGCGTAGACCCGGCGACCGGCGTCATCAGCACCATCGTCGGAAACGGACCGCCGTGCGTGCGCGCCGGTGTTGCCTGGCACGTCGAATGCGAGGACGACTCCATTCCACCCGACACCGTTCCGGGTACCGAGATGCCGCTCGAGGTGAACGGCGGCACCGGTCTTGCTGCATCAAGTGACGGCTTGCTCGCGTTCGTCGACCAGATCGAGGGTGCCGTGTGGGTCTACAACGACGGTGCGGACGCGGCGCATCTCTTCAGCGGGTCGGCGCATCCACTGACGGTGCAGCCCGGCTGGGCGCAGCGGTTGGTGGGCGGCGGTTCGACAGCTGTGCCGGCGACCGGATCCGAAGACGCGCTGAGTGCATCACTGAAGTGGCCCGCCGGGCTTGCGTTCACACCGACGAATGAGCTCGTCTTCACGGAGCAGGATGCGAATCGCATCGACATCCTCGACGTCAACAGCGGTCAGGTGTCGATTCTCGCCGGTGCGCCGTACACCATTCCGTACTGCGTGGGACCACTGCCGTTCATCGGGTGGGTCCAGTCGCCCGATCGCGACACGTACCTCGACGGTCCCGCCGCGCTCGCACACTTCTTCCAGCCGATCGGACTCTCGGTTGCATCGGATGGCAGCGTCTATGTCGCCGACACCGGGAACAACCGCATTCGCAAGATCGACCGCACCCAGAGAGTGGTCACGACGGTGGCGGGCAACGGCAACCAGGGATTCCAGGGCGACGGTCTGCCCGCGCTCGCGGGCGAGCTTGTGTTCCCGACAGACGTCACGGCCGCACCGGACGGCTCACTGCTGATCACCGACTGGGGTAACGAGCGCATCAGGCGTGTCGACAGCAGTGGCGTCATGCGCACCTTTGCCGGCTCGGGCTTGAGCCGCGTCAACAACGCGTGCGGTTCAACGGTGCCATGTGGTCACTACACAGGGGACGGTGGAGCAGCGACCAGCGCAACGTTCAACTTCCCGTATGACGGCGCGAACTTCCAGGCGCTTGGTCCGGACGGGCGCCTGTACGTCGCCGACACGTTGAACAACCGCATCCGCGCGGTGCAGTTGTTGCCTGCTCCATCCGCAAACACGCCGGAAGCGCCGCTGTTGTTGCTGCTGCCTGTCACCGGAGCCTTTGTGGTCTGCGTCGAGACGCTGCACCGACGTCGACGCCGGTTCGGTAGCTAGGTGGCGCGGACCTCGACGAACCCTGCGGCGAAGAAGGCGCCGTCGAATGCGAGCGCTTCGCGGATGCGGCGGTGCCGCATCACCGCAAAGCTGGTTGCGTCCACGAACGAGTAGACCCGCTCGGTTCGTCGGCGGAGCCACGCCCACGCTTCGGTCTCGAGCTGCTCATGCACATGAATCCGCTCCAGATCGCGGACGTTGCCTACTCGCTCGAGAAAGGCGAGGCCGACCGCATGGCCTCCGCGGCGAAGCACGAGCGTCCACGTCTCACCGAGCACATTGTTCGTTGTCACCCAGCGCTCGGAGCGGGACCGCGCGATCGAAGCCGCTTCAGCGTGTCGGCGGTCTCGGCTGTCGAGCAGCGCATACCAGAAGCTGGTGTCGACGAATCTCACGCGTGCTCAATCGGGGCATACAAGACGCTGTCGATGTCGTCGACGCCGCCGTCGCTGAAAAGGCCAATGAGCCCACCCCAGGGATCCTCGCCCGGTTGCGGAAGCGCGCCATCCAGCTCTTTCGCCAGCGCTTCGCGAACGATAGCCGCCTTCGAGAGGCCTCGTCGCGATGCTTCGCGGCCGAGGACCTCATCCACAGCTTCGTCTACATAAATCTGCAGCCGGCGCATCGGGCCGAGTATACGCCAACACGGAAAAGTATATACAGCACGCCGGTGATTATGTGGCCGCGGTCCTGGCTAGACTCCAAAGCGTCTCGATGCCTTCGTTCGAACTCGTCGCACCCTTCGCTCCCGCCGGTGACCAACCGAGGGCCATCGGCCACCTCGATCGCGGCCTGCGTCAGGGCATGCGTGAGCAGATTCTCCTGGGCGTGACGGGCTCCGGCAAGACGTACTCGATCGCGAACGTCATCGCCCGCCAGGAGCGCCCCGCACTCGTGCTGTCGCCGAACAAGACGCTGGCGGCGCAGCTCTGGGCGGAGTTCCGTGAGTTCTTTCCGCGCAACGCCGTGGAGTACTTCGTCTCCTACTACGACTTCTACCAGCCGGAGGCGTACATCCCGCGGACCGACACCTACATAGAGAAGGACTCGTCGCGCAATGACGAGATCGACCGGTTGCGCAACAGCGCGACGCGGGCGCTGCTCACGCGGCGCGACGTCGTCGTGGTGGCGTCGATCTCCTGCATTTACGGCATCGGTTCGCCCGAGAACTACATGGGCGAATCGCTGACGCTGAAGACCGGCGAGTCGTGGCGACGCGACATCGTGCTGCGCAAGCTTGCCGACCTGCAGTACTCACGCAACGACATCGACTTCGGGCGGTCGCGCTTTCGCGTCCGTGGCGACGTGGTCGACGTGCAGCCGGCGTACGAAGAGGTCGCCACTCGCATCGAGTTCTTCGGCGACACCATCGAAACGATCAAGG
>JBHEMA010000133.1:0-6676 GCA_046262795.1 Candidatus Dormibacteria bacterium
CCCTGGAGAAACGGGATCCCGCGGCCGCCGTAGACCTTGATCAACTGTTCGGGCACAGGCGCGCCGCCCACGACCAGCACGCGCACGCTGCTGAGATCGCGCGTGGCGAAATCCGGATGCTGCGCCATGAAGAGAAACATCGCGGGCACGCCGAACATCGTGGTGACGTGGTGGCGTTCGATCAACTCGAGCACCAACCCCGGCTCGAACAT
The DNA here is from genome assembly GCA_046262795.1 of Candidatus Dormibacteria bacterium. Lineage (GTDB taxonomy): Bacteria > Chloroflexota > Dormibacteria > Aeolococcales > Aeolococcaceae > JAFALX01. The sequence goes on from JBHEMA010000133.1 coordinate 213, forward strand.
CTGCTCAACCACGACGGTCGCGCCCTTCATCAGCGACGGGACCGGCGTCACATTGAGCCCGCCGATGTGGAACAGCGGTGCCGCCGCGAGCGTCACGTCGTCCACGAGGCCGTCGTAGGCGAGCGAGGCATTGATGTTGTTCCAGAGGATGTTGTCGTGCGTCAGCATCGCGCCCTTGGGCCGGCCGGTGGTGCCCGACGTGTACATCACCCAGGCGACGCTGTTGCCCTCGACTGAGTAGTCGAGGTCGGTGTCGCGCTGGTCGTGGATCAGGTCGTCGAACGAGCGCGCACACTCACGAGCGTCGCCACAGATGTATTTGCGCACATCGAGCTGGTCTTGGATCTCATCCACGATGCTGGCGAAGTTCTCTTCGTAGACCAGTGTGTGCAGGCCCGCGTCGCCGACGATGAAGGCGAGCTCCGGGCCGGTCAGGCGGAAGTTGAGCGGCACGAAGATGGCACCGAGCTTGGCGGCGCCGTACAACGTGAAGAGAAAGCGCGGATGGTTGAGGCCGAGGAAGCCGACGCGGTCACCCGGGTTGACACCGAGCGCGTGCAGACCATGTGCTACTCGATTGCAGACGCGGTTGAGGTCGCGGTACGTCCACTGCTGGTCACGAAAGATCAGCGCGGTGCGCTCCGGACTGAGCGCTGCTCGCCGCGTCAGGGTGTAGCCCCATCCATGGTCGTTGGCCATTCACCGCTCCTCCAACGGGCCGCCCAATAGAAGGCATTGTGCACGTGCCGCCGTGCCCGGCGGAGCCGGTATCGCTGTCAGCTGCCGGGGCAGGCGAAGGCTGCAGCGACGCGCGCGCCGCTCGTGGCCGTGCTCACAGTCGCTTGCACAGCGACCGGCGGATTGAACTGACGATGCTCCGACGTCAGCAGCTCGACGCGGAGCGTGTGGTGACCAGCCGGCACCGGGACGACGATGTTGTTGCTCACGTAGTACCCGACAGGATTGGCGTCGACGGTGGCCGCGAGCACGTCACCGTTCTGCGGCGTCCGCGCCGGCGCACCGTTTGGATACCGCGCACACACGGTGAGCTGAAGCGGCGAGGCACCGCTGGGCGCTGAAGCGAACGACAGGGCATATCCCGGCGGCTGTGGCGAGAACAGGCCGATGCCGACCATCACCACGATTCCAGCTGTCCCGACCCCGAACATGCTCCACGCGACGCAGTTGTAGAGACGGCCGCGCCGCCGCAGGAATCCCACAGCACCCACCGCTGCGAGCGCGATCACCACCCACTGCGCGGCCTCGGGCACGATGCTGCTGGGCAGGATGTGCGCGAGCACTCAGGCCACCTGGTTCCGTGCCGATGCAAGCTCGACACGGCTGCGCTCCGCCGTCGCGACGCTGGCCGCCATGAGCTCGGGGACGTCTGCCGGCGGCACCGGCCGCGAGAAGTAGTAGCCCTGAGCCTCGTCGAAGCCGAGCGCGAGCGCGTAGTCCAGCTCGTCCTGGGTTTCGATGCCTTCGATGACGGTGGTGACGCCGAGCGTGTCGACGAGACGGACGAGCGCCACCATCAGCTCCTTGCTTTCGCCCTGTCCCAGCTTGGAGGTGAAGATGCGATCGATCTTGATCTCGTCCAGCGGCAGCTGGTTGAGGTATGCAATCGACGAGTAGCCGGAGCCGAAGTCGTCGACGGCCGTCTTGATCCCGATGGTGCGCAGGCGGCCGAGGCGCAGGCGCGCCTGGTCGATGTCGTCCACCACCGCTGTCTCGGTGACCTCGACGGTCAGCTGCTTCGCAGGAACGCCTGTCTCGGCGAGCGTCGCGTACATCGCGCGTTCGAAGCGCGGGTCGCTCAGCTGCCGTGGTGAGACGTTGAGCGAGAGTCCAGCGGTCGCTGCCCAGCTGTACCGCTGTCGCCACTCGGCCAGCTGGCGGCATGCCTCCTCGAGCACCCAGTTGCCGATGTCGACGATGAGGCCGGTCTCCTCGGCGACTGGAATGAACTCGCTCGGAGCCACCAGGCCGCGTCGCGGATGCTGCCAGCGCGCCAGCGCCTCCACCCCACGGATGGCGTGGGTGTTGAGGTTGACGATGGGTTGGTACTCGATTCGCAGCTCGTTGCGCGCGATCGCCTCGCGCAGGTCCGATGCCATCTCCGTGCGGTGCACGATGCTCGATTGCATGCCGCGCCGGAACATCCGCGAGCAGTCTTTCCCCGCAGCCTTGGCTTCGTACATCGCAACGTCGGCGCGCCGCAGCAGCTCGGTCGCGTTGAGGTTTGCGCCCTTGCCCGACGCGATGCCGACGCTCGCGGTCACCCTGAGCTGCGTGTCGTTGAAGCCGATCGGTTGGCGAATCGCGTTCGCGAGTCGCTCCACCACCGCGCGTACGTGGCGCACGCTGGTGTCCTCGAAGATGAGCGAGCACTCGTCGCCACCCATTCGGGCCGCGGTGTCCTCGGGGCGAATGTGCGCGCTCATGCGGCGTGCGATCTCGACCAGCACCGCGTCGCCGGCGCCGTGTCCGTGTGCATCGTTGACGCCTTTGAACCCGTCGAGATCGAATGCCGCCACCACGGCCGTCGCCCGCCCGCGTTCACGTGCCAGGGCATGCTCGAGACGGTCATGGAACAGATCGCGGTTGCCAAGGCTCGTCAGCGAATCGTGGAGCGCGCGATGACGCAACTCTCGCTCGAGCCCGATGCGCTCGGTGATGTCCATGAGCACCTGAACGCGCGCCTGATGACCGTCGAAGTCGAGATCGTCGGAGTGACCGATGACCGTGATGATGCGGCCACCGTTGAGGCGGTGCTGCACGATCGAGGCTGCGTCGCCGTCGTCGTCCTCATCAACAGATAGCGTCATCAGCTTTGCGTCCTGACGCTGCACGATGATGTCGGTCAGACGCATCCCCAGGAACTCCTCACGCGAATAGCCGTAGTGCTCGACCGCCGCGTTGTTGACGCTGAGGATCTGCAGCGATCCCGCCTCATACACCCACATCGGCTGGGGGTTGCGGTCGAAGAGCGCGCGGAACGTCGCCTCGCTGCGCTGCAATCCGCGCGCAGCCCGCCGATGGTCCTCTTCGCTCGAGAGCCATCCGTACATGTTCGACGCCGCGGCCGCCAGCACGAATGCACCGTGGATGAGCGCCCAGAGCCAGGGATTGTCGATGGCATCGGTGTGGTCGTAGACGGCGGTCGGGATGAGGACGCCGAAGAGTCCGTGGTGCACCACGACGAACCCGAGCGCGATCAGGAACGGCACCCAGTCCTGGTACACGGAGAGCAGGGCGACGAACACGAAGAAAAGGAAGTGGGCCTCGATCGCGCCGCTCCAGAGGTGCACGAAGAGTGCGCTCGCCGCCATCAACCCGGTGGCGGCGACCGCAGAACGGAGCCGGCGCGGGAAGCGGGGCTGCATCGCGACGACCGCCGCCGCTCCGAGCATGCTCGTCTCCAGCACGGTGTGCGCGATGCCAAAGCCGCGCGCGATGCCGAAGACCGCCAGACCCGCGGCGGTGAGCCACAGCACGCCGACGATCACGTGGTGCCGGCGGCCCCACATCTCCTCGTCCAGGCCGCGGCCCTTGGGGAGGACGGCAAGCATCCGTTGAAACTGCCGCCGCAGCGACGGAGCGGGCCGTACCAGTGCAGCGTCCATGTCGAGAGAGTTGCAGTGCGGTGTGACGCTGCCGTTGCGTTCCGCCACCGCGGCGGTGCGCGTCTGCTACTAGACGGTCCAGCCGGCGTCGACGACGAGCACAGACCCCGTGACGAACGAAGCCGCGTCCGACGCCAGGTACAGCGCGGCCCCGGCGATCTCGTCTGGCTGCGCGTGGCGCCCGAGTGCCGTCTGGCCCACGATGTGATCGTGGATCTGCTCGGTTTCGACGAGCACCCTGGCGAACTTCGTCTCCACCAATCCCGGAGCGATCGCATTGACGCGGATGCCGAACTGACCAAGCTCGCGCGCCAGCGTGCGCGTCACGTTGATGAGCGCCGCCTTGCTCGCGTTGTACGCGCCCGTCATCGCCTCGGGTTTGATGCCCGCGACCGATGCCATGTTGATGACGCTGCCGCCGTGTTCACGCATCCACGCGTGCGCCACCAGACGTACGAGTCGGATGGGTGCGAGCACGTTGAGGTCGAAGATCTTTTGAATCGCGCCCTCGTCGGCGTCGATGAGCTGGCCGAACTGCGGATTGGTCGCCGCGTTGTTCACAAGCACGTCGATGTGTTGGGTGCGCTGCATCACATCGCGCACCACGCGCTCACAGTCCTCCGCGCGACCCATGTGCCCGGGCGCCGCGAAGGCCTCGCCGCCGGCGTCGGTGATGCTGCTGACGGCCTGCTCGCACTCGTCCGCGTTGCGCGCGGTGATGGCGACGCATGCGCCCGCTTCGGCGTACCCCTTCGCGATGGCAAGCCCGATGCCACGGCTGCCACCCGTGATGAGCGCGGTCTTACCTCGCAGCGAGAACTGATCGAGCACCGGCACGGGCGTCAGTTCGGCGAGAACGTCGCGACCGGCGTCGCGGCGCGCCCCAGCATGTGCTCGAGCACGACGAGCTCGCGACGCAGCAGCGTGTGACACGCACGCAGGCGTGCATCCGCAGCGTTCATCTCGAGCAGCTGCTGCCGTTCGTCATTGCGCACCTGCAGCGCGGCGGCGACGAGATACGAGAGCAGCTCCGGTTCGTCGGGGAGGTCGAGCTCCTCGTGTTCCTGCTCGTCATCCTGCCTCGACAACGCACGAACGCGGGTTAAGTACTCGAGAAACTGCGAGCGAACTGTTGCCGCCAGTGCGGTGCCGTGATGCGACGCCGGAGCATCTTCGAGGTACGTCACGGTGCCGGTGAGATATGCGCGCTCCAGCCGGAAACTGTCGACGCGGAAGCGCGACGCTCCCTCCACCACGATGTTGTAGCGGCCGTCGGGCAGCTCGTCGATCTCCTCGAGCTGCGCCAGCGTGCCGACGCGGTACGGCTCGGCGCCGTAGCCCACCTCGCTGCCCTGGCGGATGCCGACCACACCGAACGTCGTCCCGGATTCGCGGCAGTCACGCAGCATCACGCGATAGCGCTCTTCGAAGATGTGCAGCGCCATCGGCATGTGCGGGAAGAGCACCGCGTTCAGCGGGAAGAGCGCAATCTCGATCGCCACCCCGCGACCTCCTTTGGCGCCGCGGCGCTCAGGCCGCTTTGCAGTTCTTGGTGTGCTTGAAGATGCGCATCCGGTGCGGCTCACCCGGCTGGCGCGCGTGCCGGAACGCGATCTCCACCGCGATCTCGTTCTGGCGCATGTAGTTGTTGCAGATCGGGCAGCGCCGCTGCGTCACCACGTCCTTTTGCGACGCGACACCCTTCGATTCCTTGATCGTGTTGGCCATGTCAGCGAATTGTACCCAGGGGGCGGTGATCTAACATCGACCGCCGTGTTCGAGGGGCGCGTCTTCACGCCGGCGCGGGTCGTGACCGCGTTCTGCCTGGTCGCTGTCGCGGCGGGTCTGTCGGCCTGCGGAATCATCGTGCCGGTGACCGCCGTGACGCCGTCACCGACGGCGCGCGCGTGCGCCACACCCGGGCCGACGAACCGCCAGGACTCCTTCAAAGAGCCGGTCACGCTGGTGTCGCTGCAGAACGGGCTGCAGTACGGCGACGTCACCACCGGGTGCGGCATGCTCATCCAGAAGGGGACCGAGGTGCAGGCGCAGTTCACCGGGTGGCTGCAGAACGGCACCGAGTTCGACAGCTCTCGGCTGCCGCAGCGCGAACCGCTGGTGTTCACCGTCGGCTCCGGCGAGGTCATCCCGGGCTTGGAGCAGGGAATGATCGGCATGCACGTCGGGGGCAAGCGGCGCATCGTCATGCCGCCGTCGCTGGCCTATGGATCGCAGGGATTCGCGCCGGTGATTCCGCCCAACGCGACGCTGATCGTCGACGTCGAAGTCGTCAACGCGCGCTAGCGAGCTGTCTCAGCGCGTTCGGGTGGGCGTGCTCAGCGGCTGACGCGCCCGAGCACCCACCAGACCGCGGCGATGCCGATCGCGGCGACGAACATGCAGAGAAAGGGGATACCGATCACCAGCGGCAGGTCGGGTGCCGGGGAGAGCGATCCCATGTGGGCCGAAGCATAGCCGACGTGTCTCCAGGCGGAATGTTACATTTGGACACATGGCGTCACGTCGACACACCGACGATGCGCTCCTGGATGCCGCCCGCGACTGCGTAGCCAGCGTGGGGGTCCGGCGCACAAGCGTCGCCGACGTCGCCCGCCGCGCCGGCGCCAGCCGGATGACCGTGTACCGCGTCTTCCCTGACGCGCGAACGCTCTGGAGCACGCTGCTGACCCGCGAATTCGGCGAGCTCATCGCCGACGCCGACGCAACCGCGGCGCATCTGCCGACCGCGCGTGAACGACTCGTCGCCGCGACCACGCACGCGGTGCGCCGCATCGCCGCTGACGACGTGGTGCGGCGAGTCATCGAGCTCGATCCCGA
>JBHEMA010000134.1:0-3948 GCA_046262795.1 Candidatus Dormibacteria bacterium
CGCTCCCGTCGAGCCGGCGCAGCGCGACGGTGCTCGAGCCGGCGTTGCTGCTCGATTGCGCAGTGACCGTGACGACGAGCGGCGGCTGTGGCGCCACGCTTGGGGACGACGATGCGCTGCCAGCCACGGCTGATTGCGAGGCGCGCGGCGCCGTGGATGCGGCACCGCACGCGCTCAGGCACACCGCCGTCGATGCAGCCGTCCAGATTCGCGCGCGTCTCGCGTGTCTCCCCGCCATCCGAGCCGGGAGTATGCCGCACCTCTGCAAACGGCGCAACCGACTCCGCAGTACGCCCGAGGTCAGTGCGACGCGGTGACGATCTCGATGATGGCGGGCCCCAGCAGCATCACGAAGATGCAGGGGAAGATGCAGCCGAGCATCGGCAGGAGCATGAGCACGGGTGCTCGATGACCCGCCTGCTCAGCGCGCTGGCGGCGCAGCCGGCGGAGCTCCTCGCTCTGGATGCGCAGCACATTGGCGACGCTGACGCCGAGTGGCTCCGCCTGGACCACCGCGATGATGAAATTGGTGAGTTCCTCCACGTTGTTGCGCTCGGCCAATGCCTCCAGCGCTTCCAACCGCGGCCGCCCCAAGCGGAACTCGTTGAGCACCTTTTGAAATTCAACAGCGAGCGCGCCGTGCTCCGATTCAGCAACGCGCATGACGGCGGCGTCGAACGAGAGGCCCGCCTCCATGCTGATCGTGAGCAGATCCAGCACACCAGGCAGCGCACGCCGGATCTCCTTGGCGCGCTTCTTCGCCTGCTGTTTCACCAACGATGACGGCAGCATGTACCCGAGGAAAGCAAGGAAAGTCGAGGCGCCCAGGCTGAGCGGAAACTCGAGTGTGAGCAGTGAGCTGATCGCGATGCCGGCACCTGCACCGATCGGCACGGCGAGCACCTCGAGCGCAAGAATCGTCTCCGGCCTCTGCGAGGACCCGGCTTGGACGAGCCGCTTGCGCAATTGCTCGACGCGATGCGTCGGCATGCGTCGTACGAGCACGACCCCGATGGAGAGCAGCATCGGCTCGACGACACGCTTGAGGAAGGGACGCTCCAGGATGGCCGCGTCGGGATCAATAGCAGCATGCGCATCGATCACCGCCTCATCGCCGAGTCGCTGTTCGAGCAGGCTGGGCGCATGCGCGGGCATGAGCGCCCACACCAACAGGAACGCGCCGGCCGCGATACCGCCGGCGGCGACGAGCAGCATGGGCGCGAACGTCACCGCGTCAGACCTCGACGTTCACGATCTTGCGGATGATCAGGTAACCCATGAACAGCGAGAATCCGCAGATGCCGAGCATGATCTGGCCGATCAGGTTGCTGAACATCGGCGTGAAGTAGGTCGGCGCGGTGAGTGTGAGCACGCCACCGAGCGCAAACGGCAGGCCCGTGAGAATCCATCCGGAAACGCGTGCCTGGCTGGTGAGTGTCTTGACGTCGCCCTTGATGCGAACGCGCTCGCGGATCGTGAACTCGATGTTGTCGAGTATCTGGGCGAGGTTGCCGCCAACCTGCTGCTGTATCTGCACGGCGGTGAGCATCAAGCGCAGATCCTCCGAGTCGTTGCGCTTCACCATCTTGCCCAGCGCGTCGGCGACCGACACGCCGAGCTGCATCTCGCGCACCACGCGCCACAGCTCTGACGCCATCGGTTGCTTCGCCGTCCTGCTCACAGCATCGATCGCCTGAGAAAAGGTGTAGCCGGCCTTGAGCCCGTTGCTGGTCGAGAGAATCATCGACGACAGCTGGTTCTCGAAGCGGCGCCGGCGGCGGGACTGCCGAAACTTGAGGAATCCGCGGCAACCGCCTGCACCGATGACCGCGCCCACCACAAAGCCGATCGGCGATGCGGTGCGAAGCGCAAGCAGCAATCCGGCGACGGCGCTCACGCCGACGACGATGCCGAGCCACTCCGCTGCGCGCAGCTTGAGGTCAGCCTGCACCAAGGCGTTGCTCAGCTCGGTGCCCCTGGTGCTGCGGTCGAGTTTTTCTCCCACCGCCGCCTGGAGTCCCGCGCGCAGTGTCTCGGTCGGCGTCTTGGCAGCCGGCGCCGCGTCCTCGTCGGTGCCCTCACCGTAGATGGAGCGCAGCCGCGCCATGAGCCCGGGGCCCTCCTCCGGCGCAAGCAGCGCGAAGAGGAGGACTGCGATCGCCACGGCTCCAACGGCCGCCGCTGCGAGAGGAACGATGCCACTCACGTCAGCGCACGAGGTACGGCATCAGCCGTCGAGGAACGAGTTCCAGTTCGAGCCGCTGACGGCGTTGCTGTTGGGCAGGTTGCCCTTGCCGTACTGGTCGTGCGGCCGGATCGCGTAGCGAATGGTCGCTCCGTGATCCTCGAGATACGCCAACGTCGCAGCCTGCTCGCGCGGCAGCTCGATCAGGAGCAGGTTGGCCGTCGCGGCCGTGCCGCCGCTCGACTGCTCGCCGCGACCACCGACCTTGATCACGCGTACGTCCTGGAACGCATAGTGCTCCGTGCCGCTCGCGTCGTACACGATCATGTCGAGGTGGTCCTCCGTCTGGATGTAGCCACCGGCGCCGTTCGCTTCGGAGTACGGGATCGAGATCGCCACATCGGTCGGCTTGTCCAGCTGGATGGGGGGCTGCGTCACCGTCGGTCCGGCGGCCGCCGTGTTCACGAGCAGCGACGTGAGGATGACCGCGCCCTTCGGCAGCGCCGACGACGTGTATTGCGGTGGGTTCAGCAGCTTGCTCACGTCTGTGAAGTAGTTGCCGGACGGCAACGCCGTTGACGGGTATTCACTCAGCCCGACGTTCGACGTGCTGAGCTGATCGCCGGCCTTGAGGTCCGCCACGGCAACGACGACCTTCGTCGTCGCTCCGCCGCCCGGACCGGTCGATGCGGTGGTCGCGCTCGGATGCTGCTGGGACAGATAGTTGACGAGCAGCACGACGCTTCCAGCCGCCACCAGGGCGGCGACCACCGCGATGATGAGGCGACGACGCTTGACGGACGAACTCGCGACCATGTTCAGCGCTCCAAGGGGTGTGCAAACTCCGCCGCGATCATCGTCCGGGAGCCCGGGAGCGCCTTCGAGCCCCGTGACACGACTGCGAAGGGGCTGCGGCATCCACGGGACGTCCCGTCAGTAGTTCTCGACCTCGGTGACCGTGTAGCTGATGTACAGCGCGCGCCCCGTGCCCGCCATCAGGTTGCCGATGATCGGTGTCGCCGGGACGAAGCGATATACCACGACCACCTGCAGCGCATCCAAGCAGGCGGGCGCCGGCTGAACCGCCGCGCCGGACGCCGGTCGCGTGCCCCAGTTGCCGAAAGCGGTGCATCCCGAGACGGCCGCGCACTGTCCTGTGTGCGATGTCGTGTCCTTGCTGTCGATCGTGCAGCTGCGCACGGCGAAACACGCGGTTGGCTTCGGTGTCGTGTTCCAGAACACGGAGGTGGCCGTGCAGCCGCCGGGATTCGCCGGCGACGTGTAGTAGTCGCCGCACGTCTGGTTGCTGACGCTGGTGGCGGTGCAGTTCGCGGTGTACGCCGATCCCCACGTGGCGGCGTTGTTCGGCATCACGCTGCTCTGCGTGCGCATCGTGGTACCAATGTCCTGCCACGCGTTGCCGTTCGCAGCGCTCGTCCCGTCACGCACCCCTGCTGACGCGACCGTCGCTACGGGCAACCGAAAATAGAACGCCCTGCCGAGGTCCGTGGCGCCGAACGTCAGCAGCACGAGCACCGGCAGGGTGAGCGCCAGCTCGACGATTGCTTGGCCATGATGCCGCCGGTGCCGACGGCTCAGAGCCACGTCACTGCACCAGCTCGACGCTCTGCCCGGAGGCGCTGCCCGTACCGAGCACATTGCTGAAGATCGCCGTGGTGTTGTCGAAGTCACCGCAGCGCTCACCGTCGACGGCGTGCACCGAGATGGAGACCGTGTTGCCCGGCGGGGTTGCGAACGTATAC
>JBHEMA010000135.1:0-5864 GCA_046262795.1 Candidatus Dormibacteria bacterium
GCCGTCGCCGAAGCGGCGCTGACGCTGGAGCAGGCGCTGGTGCACTACGGCGACGTCGCCGATCCGCTGGCGATGCGGCTCGACACGTCGGCGCTGCGCGGACTGCTGCCGCCCTCGGCGATGGGACATGCGCTGGCCGAGCTGCGCGACCGCGAATCCGTCGCACGCCTCGGCGAGGTGGAAGCCGAGGTCGCGCGCGTGCGCGCAGAGCTGGGCTGTCCGCCACTGGTGACGCCGATAACGGAGATCCTGGCGACGCAGGCCGTCTACAACGTCTGCGAGGGCGATCGCTACGCAACGATCAGCCAGGAGGTCAAGGACTACTGCCTCGGTCTGTACGGCGAGCCGCCGTATCCCGTCGATCCCGAGGTGCGGCGCCAGGTGAACGGCCGCGAAGAGCCGATCACCCTGCGTCCCGCGGATCTCCTGGAACCGGCACTTCCCGGCGCGCGACGCGACCTCGAGCGCGAGGGCGTCACCGAGGTCAGCTCGGAAGCAGCCGTCACCTATGCGTTGTTCGCCGACGAATACCTCGCGCTGGTTCGCGGCGAGGCGAAGGCGGAGCGTCTCGGCGACGAGCCGCCGGCCGCCGCGGAGCCCGCGCTGTCACCTGAGGAGGCGCTCGAAGCCACCGGCGACACCGTCGACGACGCGCCACCCGAGCCGCTGCCGCAACCGGTGCGCGAGCTCACCGTCGAGGTCGACGGTCAGTCGTACTCCGTGCGTGTCATCGGCGCGACGGGCAATGCCGCTGCACCAGCGACAACCACGACGGGCGAGACATCAGGTGCGCCTCCGGTCGTTCGCGAGGGCACCGTCACGGCGCCGATGCAGGGGCTGCTGCTCAAGGTGCCGGCGAAAAGCGGTGACAAGGTCAACCTCGGCGACGTCGTCGCGGTGCTCGAGGCGATGAAGATGCAGAACGACATCACCGCTACCCGCTCCGGAACGGTGACGCACGTCTACGTCAAGGAAGGTGACGTGGTCAGCCCGCGCGACCCGATCGTGCACATCGAATAGCGGACGCTCGCGTCAGGCGATTCCCACGCCGGCGTCGCGCGCCGCCTGCCGGACGCGATCGTCGAATGTTGCGATCCGTGCTTCGAGGTGGCGCGCAGTCGCGAGCGCGAAGCCGTCGGCGAGGCTGACGCGATGCACACGGAAGCGAGCGGCGTCGGCTCCGATGCTTGCGTGTGCGGGCACGACGTCAACGCCGATGTCCGCAATCGCTTCGATCGCGCGGCGGAGTGCGGCGTCGTCTGCGGCGGGCTTGACCAGCGCCTCGGCGTAATTGACGACCGACATCACGAGGAGCGACCGCGACGCGACGAGGCGGCCGATCAGAGCGTCCGCTCGCCGGTGATGCGCATCGCCTGTGTCGAGCGCTCCGATGATGACGTCCGTGTCGAGGACACAGGCACTCACCGCCAATCGCGTCGCAGGTCGTCGAGATAGCCCGGGGGATACAGGCCGTGGAAGACACCGATGCCACGCCTCCAGTCCCGGCGCGCGCGCCGCACGATGATGCGGTCGGGCTCATCCGCTTCGATCAGCACCTCGTCCCCTCCCGCGAGCCCGGCACGCTTCAGCACATCCACAGGGAGCGTGATCTGGTTCTTCGCGGAAATGCGCGGCATACCTTTACGATACAGTAAAGGTGGAGGAACCTAGCGGCGCCGTACGCGCGCGATAGGGTTAGCGACCGTGTTCAGCAAGGTGCTCGTCGCCAATCGCGGAGAGATCGCGCTCCGTGTCATCCGCGGCTGTCGTGACCTCGGCGTGCGCACCGTCGCGGTGCACAGCGAGGCGGACGCGAACGCACCCTTCGCGGTCGTGGCGGACGAGGCGGTGGAGATCGGCCCGGCGCCGTCTTCCCAGTCGTATCTCGTCATCGACCGCATCATCGACGCGGCGAAGCGCACCCGCGCCGAGGCGATCCATCCGGGCTACGGCTTTCTCAGCGAGAACCAGGACTTCGCGCGCGCGTGCGCCGACAACGGCATCGTCTTCATCGGTCCGCCGCCGGCGGCGATGGCGGCGATGGGTGAGAAGGTGCCCGCGCGCGAGCGCATGCGCCACAGCGGCGTTCCCATCGTTCCGGGTACGGATGCCATCAGCGACGTCGACGACGCGGCGCGCGCCGCCAACGACATCGGCTATCCCATCCTCATCAAGGCGAGCGCGGGTGGTGGCGGCATCGGCATGCGCATCGCTCGCAGCGAGTCGGAGCTGCGCGACTCGGTGGAGACTGCTAAGAGCACGGCCAAGCGTGCCTTCGGCAACGAGACGGTCTTTCTCGAGAAGTACCTGGAACAGCCGCGGCACATCGAGATACAAGTGCTGGCGGACACGCACGGCACGGTCATGCATCTCGGCGAGCGTGAGTGCTCGATCCAGCGGCGTCATCAGAAGATCATCGAGGAGACGCCGTCGACGGTCATCGACGGCGAGACACGCGCGCGCATGGGTGATGCGGCGGTCACCGCCGCGCGCGCGGTCGGTTATGTCAACGCGGGCACGGTGGAGTTCATCTACCGCGACGGCGACTTCTACTTCCTCGAGATGAACACGCGACTCCAGGTGGAGCACCCGATCACCGAGCTGGTCTACGGAGTCGACCTCGTGGCGCAGCAGCTGCGCATCGCCGCCGGCGACAAGCTCACGCTTCGCCAGGAGGACATGGTGCCGCGCGGCCACGCCATCGAATGCCGCGTCAACGCCGAGAACTATGCGAAGGGATTTCTGCCGTCACCCGGACAGGTGACCGGCTATCACGAACCGGCGGGTCCCGGTGTGCGCGTCGACAGCGCGCTGGTCGGCCCGGCGCTGGTGTCGCCGAACTACGACCCGATGATCGCGAAGCTCATCGTGCACGCCCCGGAACGCGACCTCGCCATCGACCGCATGCGCCGCGCGCTGCTCGAGTACATCGTCACCGGCATCCGCACCAACATCCCGTATCACCTCGCGTTGCTCTCGCATGCCGAGTTTCGCGCCGGGCGGTACAGCACGCACTTCATCGACGAGCATCCCGAGCTGGTGGCAGAGGCGGATGCGTGGGCGGAACGTCAACAACCGCTGCAGCGCCTGGTGCGCGACCCGGCGAAGGCCGCGGCCATCGCCGCCGCCGTGGTGAGCGTCTGAGCAGCTGAGCGCATCAGCGACCCCGCGTCACGACCACCTGCTCGCGTCTGCGGTGCTGCGTCCGCTCGCGGAGCAGCTCGTCGCGGTGCTCGACGTCCAGCGCGGTGCGGTCGCCGGTGACGTCATGTGCGACGCCGGCGTGCTCACGTCGGAGCTGGCGCGCGCTGTCGGCGCGGACGGCACCGTGATTGCATGCGACAGCGACGTCGCCCTCGCCGACGCCGCCGCATCCGCAGCGGGCGGCGCGTGCTCCGCCGTTGCGCAACGGACCGACGGTGCCACGCTCGCAATGGATACCGCGTCGTGTGACGTCGTCGCCTCGCTGATCACGCTGCCGCTCGGCCACACGATGTCGCTGCTGCACGAATGCGGCCGTGTGTTGCGCGACGACGGCACACTCGGCGTCCTCGTCTGGGATCCATCGGCGCCGCCGGCGCACGAGGCCGCGCTGCAGCAGGTGCTCGAGGAACACGGTGCGCACTCACCACTGCTCGACGGTCTCCTGGCGTCGGTCGCGATCCCCGCCGGGTTCGCCACGCGCACGCTGCACGACGTCGCGCGGCTGCACACGTTCACCCATCTGTGGCCCGCGATGCAGGGACGTATCGCTGATGCAACAGCGAGCGGCGCAGCGCTCGACCGTGACGCGCTCCGTGCGCGCTACGAGGAGCTCATGCGACCGTACACCGCCGTCGATGGGACGATCACGATGCCGCTGCGCGCGACACTGATCACGGACGGACGGGCGCGCTGAACCTCGTCGCCGGCGACTGGCCGTTCACGTCCTGCAGCGACGTGCCCACCACGACGGTGAGCTGACCGCCCGGGTCGGCGCTGAGCAGAACTGTCGCGGTGCGCGTCTCGGCGTTGTACGTCACCGTGCCGGGAACGGTGGTGCCGGACGCAGCCTGCACGGTGATCGCCTGCGCCACGCTCGCGGGATTGAGGTCGCTGTCGAAGCTCACCTGCACCGAGAGCGCAGTTCTGGCGAGCGTCGATTCGACGTGCACCACATGCGGCCCCGCCGACTGCTGATGCAGCGGCGACACGTTCAGCGACGTCACCAGGAAGGGTGCGCCGTCGCCGGCGGATGCGATGGTCAAGGTCTCGTCGGCGACGAGTGGCGCGGCGCGTGCGCCCGACGGATCGACGAGCAGCGACACGTCGGCGTGGAGGCTGCCGTCGGGCTGCGCCACCGCGTCGATGATCGACGCGCGCGAGAGACCGTGGGGCGTGAGCCCGGCGCTGTCCACATTCGGCGCGCTGAGCGAGGGCAGCGCGCCGCCGTTGCCGCTCACCTGCGCGTCGACGAACGCGTGCAGCGCGGTGCCCGCCGCGGGCGTCGACTGCTGCGGGTGCGTGGATGCACCCGGAAGCGGCGCCTGCACCACCTGCAGTTGCGAGCCGGTGATCAGCGCGAGCGTGCCGCCGTCGGGCGAGAACGCTGCTCTCGCTGCGGCAGGTCCGGTCGCAAGCGGTGTGCCGCTCGGGACCTGCGCGACCACGAGCTTCGCCGCCGCGTTCTTCGGCGCCTCGGTATACGCGACCTCGTCGCCGCTCTTGTTGAGCGCGAGGCCCTGCAGCGACGTCCCCGGGTCGACGACGGCAACCAGCGCCGCGCTGTCGTGCGCGACCGGTTCGGTCATCAGCTGCTGTTGCGAACCGGAGGCGTTCAGCCACGCGATGGTGCTTCCGTCACCACTGAACGCGGCGGAGTCCGCGGTCGTCGCCCCCGTGAGCGCACGGCTGCTCCCGCTCTGCAGATCGAGCAGCCGTCCCGCAGCGCCGCCCGACGGCGCGACGTATGCGTGCGCGCCACCGGGCGCGAGCGCTGCGACGGGCGCTGACGTGGTCGCGACCGTGCTCGGCGAGCCGCCGATCGACACCGCCTGCACGGCGGTCGCGGTGGCGAACTCGACGCGGCTGTTCGACGTCCAGGTCAGTCCGACGACCGATCTGGGCACGGTGGCGAGCACCGACGGCTGCGTGCCGTCCGGCTGGCTCACCACGATGCGGGTGTTGCCACCGTCGGCGATCGCCGCGGCAAGCGCCGAGCCGTTGGGCGCGAACGCCGCGGCGGACGCTGCCGGACCGAGCACCAGTGGAGCGCTCGAGCCGCGGTACTCGATGAGCGACGGTCCGGTCGGCAGGGACGGCGGGCTCGCCGTCGGTGACGCGGCCGCTGCGGAGGACGCTGCGGGCTGTGCTTGGGCGGTAGCCGGCGACGGCGTCTCGGCCACAGGTGATGCCGAGGGCGGCGGCGTAGCGATGACGGGCTTCGCGGCCGACGTCGCTGCCGTGCTCACCACCGCACCGTCCGGCGCGAACAACAGCGCGGAGCCACTCTGCGCGGTGCCCAGCGCGGTCGTCGCCAGCACGGGCGGCGTCGTCGTGCTGACCGACGGCGGTGGTGTCGGCGCCGTGCCGAACGTGATCTGCATTGGAGCGGCTGCCGTGGCACCGGACGCGGCCACCAGCGACCGTTGCGAGATCGTGAGCGTGTATGGCGTGTTGCCCGCGAGGTGGTGCACCGGCGTGATCACGAGGTTGTTCCCCGACCACGACGTCGTCACCTGCGTCGCCGGCTCGATGCGCAGCCCTGCCGCAACTGCAGCGTGGTTCATCGGCTGGTTGAACGCGACGGTGATGGCGTCGTCGGGGCTGACGAGGTGCTGTGCGGCGATCGCCGACGACGCGGTCACCGTCTGGCGGTCGTGCGG
>JBHEMA010000136.1:0-4987 GCA_046262795.1 Candidatus Dormibacteria bacterium
CGGCTGCGTTCCATGTACTCGACGAGTGCGGCGGCCGGTCCGCGCAGCTCGGTGGTGCCGTCAGCCCTCGGTGCCGCCGCGACGACGGGGGCGGTGGCGTCCGTGGACTCGCGTGGTGCGGCCGTGAACTCGGCGCGACGCCGCGCCGGAGGCGGCGCAGGGAACGTCGCCGTGTCAGTCGTCGCGGTCGTTTCGGCCGCCCCCGGCGGTGTCTGCTCTGATGCAGGAGTCGCTGCGGATGTCGCTTGGCGCGTGCCCGCCGGCGCAGGTGGGGCACCGTTGCCCGCTGCTGCGGCACCAGAAGAGATGCGCGCCAGCACCGCGCCAACCTCGACCGTCTCACCCTCGCCGGCGACGATCTCCTCGATACGCCCGGACGCGGGCGCCGGCACCTCGACATCCACCTTGTCCGTGGTGACCTCAGCGACGGTGTCGCCTTCCTTGACCTCGTCGCCAACCGCCTTCACCCATCGCGCCACGGTCCCTTCAGCGACGGACTCCCCCATCGACGGCAGCGTGACGGCGACTGTCTCGCTCACGCGTCTGATCGTCGCATCTTGTCGCTGCGCGTCGTGGACGCGACGAGGTGTCGCGTCGCGATTACTCGGTTTCGGCGCCTCCGAGCCACGGCATCGCTTCGCTCATCGGACGCAGGAGCGTGGCGCGATGGGTGGCATCAAGCGCGTCGCCGGCGGTCAAGGCAAGCGCTGCCGCGAGCAGAGCGTCCTCAGCCTTGTGACCGATCGGACCGTGCTCCATACGCCACGCGACGAGTGGTTGTCCGCGCTCCGTCAGCCCAAGGAGTTCGTTGCGGCGCTGATCCCACTCGCTCATTCGCCCGGACTGCTCGATGGCGCGAACCGCAGCGCGTTCAGCATCGACGAACTCGCCGTCGGCTGCGCGACGGTCCCATCCCTGCGCCACACGCTCGATGCCTGCCGGCGAGAGCGTGCGGCAGTCCTCGAGCAGGCGATCGATCGGCGGCTGTCCCGGACGCGCCCCGTAGCCCTCAGTGTCGGTCACGGCGGACAGTGTCGCGACTCGCCCCCGTACCGCGCAAGCGCTTGCCTAATTACACAAGAAAGTGTATATTGCGGGCGTTCGAGTGCTTCGGACCGACCGGAGGGGCGACCGCATCGGGTTCACCGGAGGTTGCCACCGTGTTGCACCATCGCGCGGCTGCTGTCCTGGTGCTTGCCGCCGCAGGCACGCTCGCATTCGTGCTCGTCACGTCCAATGGTCACGCGCCCTCGCCGGGTGCGACGTTCTCGTGGGCGTCGCCGTCTTCGACGCCGAGCAGCGGCGGCGTCGATCCCGCGAAGCTGCCGGTAGCCTCAGCCACGCCGGTCGCAGGCGCCGGCACAGTCGGCGGCCTGCAGCTGCCCTTCTCCGCAATGCTCCAGCAGCTCAACAGCGAAACGCACGACACAGCTGTCGGTCAGTACTCGATCCTGCACGACATCGGCAACGCGATCCGTGATCAGCTGGTTCGGTTCCTGACGTGGATCAGCCGCGCGCACTGATCTCCGATACGTCGCCTGGACCAGCGTTGTCGTCGGTGTCTGTCCCTGCTCTTCGCGCGCGCTGTCGCGGATAGATCAGCGTGTTGTCCACCGCCACCCATGCGGCGCCCGCCGCCGCGAACGCCACGGGTGCGGCAAAGATGATCAGGTTGTGCGTCCACAGCCACACCGTCGCAATCGTCAGTCCGCCGCACACGAGCGCGCCGGCGGTGAGCTGGAGCACGATCCTCACGTGGCGCGCTGCACGTCAGTGTGGCTGTCGCCAGCCATGTCCATCATCCGCAACATGTGCGCGCCGCCGGTTGTGAGGAAGCGCGCCAGCAGCACTGCGGTGATGGCGAGAAACACGATATCCAGCACCGTGTCGTAGTTCCAGGTGATACCGGCGTTGAGGACCGCGACCTGCCGGCTCGTCGGGACGGCGGACAACGCCTGAAAGATCACATCGATGATCAATCCGGCAGCAACCATCGAGATCAACGAGATCGCGAAGAGGTACACGCTCACGCGGCCGCCGTAGTACTTGCGATAGATGTTGAGGATGGGAAGGATGATGAGGTCGGCAAAGATGAACGCGATGGCGCCGGCGAAGCTGATGCCACCGCGCCAGAGCACAGCGGCCAGGGGCACGTTGCCCACCGAGCACACGAACGTGATGACCGCGATCAACGGCCCGATCAGCGCACCCCAGATGTCCGTCCACACCCCGTGACCGTTGAGAAACAGCGCCGACCACGCGCCGTCCGGCACCCATGCGCCGAGAGCGCCCGCGATCAGAAAGCCGAGCACGAGGTCACTCCAGAGGCTGTACACATTCATGAAGTACGTGTGGCTGATCGCGGTGGCTGCGTTTCCGGAGAAAGCGCGCTGCAGCAGCGGTCCCTCGGTGAGGGACATGTCCATGGCCGCATGGCCTTCCATGCGACCGTGGCGGCCGCGGTCGGCCTGCGCGCGCGCCTCTCGTTGCAGCTTCGCTGACAGCGTGAAGTGCATCAGGACGGCGAGCAGCACGATCATCACAATGCCGCCGCTCACCTCGGCGGCGAGGAACTGCCAGCCGAGCAGGATGAGCAGCACCAGCCCAAGCTCCACGACGAGGTTGGTCGACGCGAATTCGAAGAGGATGGCGTTGGCCAGCGTGGCGCCCTTGCGGAAGAGCGTCCGGGCTACAGCCACCGCCGCGTAGGAGCACGACGATGACGCCGCACCGAGTCCCGCGGCGACTGCGACGCTCCGGGCGCTGTCTCGCCCCAGCAACCGGCTCACCGCCTGCTTCGGCACGAGCGTTTCGACGACCGCGGACACGAGGAAGCCGAGAGCGAGCGGCCACAACACCTGCCAGAACATGACGCCGGCGAGCCGGAGCGCGTCGGCGACATGTTCCAGCACAAACATGCCGGAAGCCTAGCTAGGGCAGTGGCACGCTCGCGACCACCTGTTGCTGTTGGTGCGCGCCGTTATGGCCGTCATCGTTCGCCGTGCTCACGAAGGTGGCGACCTCTGTGCGGAGAGCCGGATCGGGCACGTTGCCGAAGTAGTCACCGATGAAGGTCGTGGGATCGCTGATGGCGTATGCGTGCGGCGAGCTCAGCTGTGGGTCCCAGGTGTGCGGGCTGAGCCGGGTGTTGTGGCCGATCGGCGCGAGCTGTGACCCATAGAGCTGCACCGCGGCGTTGATGCAGTAGTTCGCGGCACCGTACGGAGGCAGGCTTCCGCTCCAGTTGGGGTTCGACGTGTCGAGCGCGACTCCGGCGGTGGCCGCATCGGGGCTACTGCTCGCCGGACAGGTGAGCCTGCGATCGTAGAAGTTGACGCTGATCGTGCCGTCCGGAGCTGCTGCCAGGTTTGGCTGAAACTCGTCGGCGGGCGCCGCGTTGTCGTTGACCTGGATCGGCGACGTCCACGTGCTGCCGCCGTCGTACGACGCGGTGAGCAGCGTGTTCGTCACGCCGGTGCTGTCGTCCTCGTAGGCGATATACAGCGGGTAGGCGCTGGCGCCGGATGCACGGGTCAGCCCCACCGTGAACGTGTTCTCGATACCGCTCCGGAAGGTCGTGTTGTTGTACGTGAGGCCTGGGGGCGTGATGTCGGTGACGGCGGGCGACGCGCCCTGCCAGGTGGCACCGCCGTCATTCGAGTGGTCGACGACGATGTTGACGCAGCAGTAACCCTGCTTCGGCTCGAAGTTCGTGAGGGTCGTCCACACAGAGCCGTCGGGAGCGACATGCGGCAGGAGGTACGTCAGGCCTTGGGGATGGTTGCCGCCTTCAGGCAAGCGCTGTGGCGTGGACCAGTTGGTGTGCGTGCCATCGGGGTGGGCGTCCGCGTACGAGATGTACGGAACCGGCGTGGCCGAATGGAAGTCCACCCACATCAGGTATACGCGACCGTAGTGCGGGCTCGACGCGTTGAGGTCGGTGGTGATCCACTGCTTGTCGGGTTCGTTGCCGACGCTGTCGTAGCTGGCGACGACATCGAGCGCGCCGTTGTGCGTCGTGATCCAGTCGTTGGCGGCGCTTGCACCGTGCCGCCGAACCGCGACGCTGACGATCTCGGCGGCAACGGCGGGATTCGGCTCGCGGTTCTGGTTGATCTTGTAGTCATGGCCGCCGTTGGCGTCATAGAAGAATTGGTACGGCAGGATGAACGCGTAGTAGTTGCCCCACGGGTCGAACGCTCCGACGGGATCCGTGTTGTCGGTCCATCCCTCATATCCGGGAATGTGTCCCTGCGCCGGCCAGGTGGCGCCGCCATCGAACGACTCGTAGAAACCGAGCAGGTGGTTGTATCCCTCCGCACTGACGAACCACTTCGACGAACCGATGAGGTGGTGTGCGTTGGTCGGATCGACCCTGATGTCCGATTCGGAGTGATCCTTCACGAGCATCGGCGTGCTCGCGGGGTAGCCGGGGTTGCTGCCACTTTGCGTCGGGTACGGACCGGTGTTCTCCCCGGTGGTGGCGCTGCCACCGCACGCGGTCTCACCGGTGTACGCGTCGGCCGGCGCGAGCGATGCTGAGTACGGCACCTCCGGCGTGTAGCACGAGACCTGCTGATCCGTGGGCACGCTCCACGTCACCGAGCCGTTGCTCGCGGCGAACGAACTGTCGCTCTGCGTCCCCTGCGGGACGACGCCGACACCCGGATCCGGCCCGGACGCCTGGCCTGCGTGCACCGCGAACAGTGGTACGGCAGTTGCGGCTGCAACGGCCGCGACAAACGGGAGGCGGCGCTTGCTCATCGAGACATCTCCTGAACGATTGCTTCTGATCTCCCCGAAGGCGCACTCTAATGCGCCATTCGGCGCAAAGCAACTGTTGACGGCATACACAAACTTGTGTAGTCTTCATGGGTCGGCGAGCGCCGCAGCGGTCAGAGGGGTGACCGCCAGATAACCGTCTGGAGGAACCCCGCATGGCTCAGCTGCAGTCACTCATCAACAACTGGATCCTGCTGGCGCAGGG
>JBHEMA010000137.1:0-8590 GCA_046262795.1 Candidatus Dormibacteria bacterium
GCGCGGGACCGGCCCCACGACCGCGGTGACGCGATGACGCAAATTGTCATCGATGGAAAACAGGATGGCATCGCCCGGGCCGGTGTTGGCAATCGACCACTCAGCCGATTCCGCGTCGACGCGCCGCAGCTCGAACGCGCCGCCCTGGAACTCGCCCTCGGTGAGGTTGACGCTCATGCCGATGCGCCGGCCAAAGCTCATGTCAGAATGCCAGCGATCGTAATGGTTCGCGTCCGCGCGCATCAGATACACACGGCCGATGAAGTACTCGAGCGGCGCGCAGCCGGTAATGCGGCCGATGACCTCGAACAGCCGGGCGTCGTTCATGAACAGCCACAACATGGCGAGCGTCGCGTTGTCGGCCATGCACTGCTCGCGCGCGATCTCCTCGTCGACGCGATCATCGAACCGGGCCGCTCGAAGCGAACGCTGGATGCCGGCGAGGAGATCCGGGTGCAGGAACCGCGGCAGATGAACCGCGTGGTGCTCGTCGAAGTGCCGCCGCATCGCCGCTAGCGCTGGACCCGGCTCCGTGCAGACGAGCGACTCCCGGGTCACCTGCAACATGTCACGCGATTATAGCGGCGCGGTCTGCGCCTCCGGCCCCGCGCTGCTGCGCACGCTGTGCGCGCTCATGACCCGTCGCGAGACCTCGCCGCCTCCCAGCGACCAGCGCCCGGCGCTCCTCGATCGCGCACGCGTTCACCGCGTCGAGCGTCTGGTGGTCCGCGCCGTTCGCGAGCGGGGTGAAGATCTGTCCGCGTGGTTCGGCGACGATGCCGCCGGCCTCGACGATGAGCGGGGTCCTGCGGTGGTCGATGCGATCCGGACTCGCGAACTGCGGAGTGTGATCGACGCTCTCGCCGCAATCGACGGCGCCGCGCCGGTTGTCTTCAAGGGCGCCGCACTCGCGCACTCGCACTATCCAGCGCCGTGGCTGCGCCCGCGGCTCGACACCGATCTCCTGATCTCGCCGTCGCACATCGCTGGGGCCGCATCGGCGCTCGCAGCGCTCGGCTATGCACGCGCCGTGACGATCCCCGGTGCACTGGTGCTCTCGCAGGCGTCGTTCAGCCGCACGGACGACGTCGGCGTCGAGCACGCGCTCGACGTGCATTGGAAGATCGCCAACTGGCATGTGATCGCCGCCGCGCTGTCGCACGACGAGATCGCCGGTCGCGCCGTCCCGCTTCCCGTCCTCGGACCGCATGCCCGTGCGGCCGCCGGCCGCGATGCGCTCGTGCTGGCGTGTCTTCACCGCGCCGCTCACCATCGCGACTCCGGCGAGCTGCTGTGGATCTACGACATCCATCTCATCGCGCAGCGCCTATCGGCGGACGATTGGACGGCTGCGGTTGCCGTCGCCAGGCGCGCCGAGGTCAAAGCGTTGTGCGCGCGCGGCCTGGCGCTCGCCATCGAGTGGTTCGATGCGCCGGTGCCGCCGGACGTGGTCCGCGCGCTCGACACGCGCGCGGATGCCGCCGCGGAACTTTCGGCGGTGTATCTGTCGAGCGATCAGCGCCTCGTCGACGGTTTGATCACGGATCTGCGTGCGCTGCCGGTCCGCAAGCGGGTCCAGCTGCTGATGCAGCATCTCTTCCCACCCCCCGAGTACATGCGACAGCGGTATCAGACAAGGTCGCGCGTGTCGATCGCGCTGTGGTACGTCCGGCGCATGGCGTCGGGCGTCCCGAAATGGTTTGTCAGGCGCAGCGGTTCATGAGCCTTTTTGCCGCCCTCCGCACCGACGGGCCGCTGGATCCCGGAACGTGGATTGTCGCGGACGCGCGCATCGACGATTGCGAGTCGCCCGGCGTGTCGGATACGGAGCGGATTCTTCAAGCGTTCACGAAGTGGGGCAATCGATGCGTCGATCACCTGCTTGGTGACTTCGCCTTCGCCATCTGGGACGGCGGCGCTCGCCGTCTGTTGTGCGCGCGCGATCACATGGGCGTCAAGCCGCTCTATTACGTCCACGCGCGGGGATGGCTGCTCGTGAGCAGCAGCGTCGACGCGCTTCGTCACCACCCGGCGGTGTCCGATGCGCTTGACGACCTCGCGGTCGCCGATTTTCTTCTCTTCGGCCACAAGACGGATCCTGACGCAACGACATTTCGCGACATCCGGCGGGTGCCACCGGCGCACACGCTCACCTGGTCGCCCGAAGGCGGTTGCCGCGTCAGTCGTTATTGGGAACTGCCGGTGGAAGAACCGATCTACCGGAACGATCGGGAGTGTGCGGACGAGCTGCGCGCGCTGGTGGATCGCGCGGTCGCCGACCGCGTGCGAGGGCAACGCGTCAGCGTTTTCTTGAGTGGAGGACTCGACTCGACCATCGTGGCGGCGAGCGCGTGCCGTCAAGCGGCATCACGAGATGGCGACGCCGTGCGGGCGTTTTCGTTCTTTCACGAGTCGCTGCTCGCCGATGATGAGCGGCGGCATGCGGCAGCGGCGGCCGCGCACCTCGCCATTCGATGTGACTTTTATGAGACCGGCGGTTCGGCGGCCTGGCAACATGGCGAATGGCCGCGCATGCCGGAGCCGCTGCTGAGATCGAGCGATCCCGCCGTGCAGGCGCGCTGCCTGAATGCGGCGGCCGCGCACGGCGCCATTGCGCTCACCGGTGAAGGCGCGGATAACGCGATGTTCTATGAGTGGGCCAGCTACGTCGGGAACCTGTGGCGGGCCAGACGGTTCGGACGCATCGGCGCCGATGCCGCGAAGTTCCTCCGTCATCATCGACGGCTGCCGCTCTGGTCGAACTGGACGCGCGGCGCAGCATCCATCGACGGCACGGCCACGCCGCCGATTCCCTCGTGGATGTCCCGCGATCTGGTGGCGCGACTTGATTTGGAAGAGCGCTGGCGGTTCGTCATGCGCCCCGCCCTGTCACGGCATCCCGCGCGGCCCGCGGCGTACTTCTCGCTGCAGTTGCCGCTCTGGCAGGCCGTGTTCGACGAGTGGGACCCGTGCTACACGGGCGTCGCGCTCGACGTCCGGCACCCGTGGCTCGACATCAGGGTCCTTCGTTTTCTGCTGACCGTACCCGTCATCCCCTGGTGCCGTGAGAAGCACATCCTGCGCTACGCGTTTGCGGACGACCTTCCGCCGCAGGTGCGCCGACGGCCGAAAACACCGCTGTCCGGATCGCTGGAGCACGCGAAGATCGCGCGCGATGGATTGCCGCCGGTGGTGCGCTCGCCCCGTCTCGGCGCGTACGCGGAATCAGCGGACCTGAAGGCGCCGCCGACGGGCACGGCAATGGACGCGGAGGCTGCCCTGCGCCTGGTGACGCTCAGTCAGTGGCTCGCCCGCCTGGAGTCGGCGCGCCTCGCAGCGGCAGCGGACTGAAGCCTTCCAGCGGATCCGTCAGGACGTTGCCGGCGCCATCCTCGACCCACGCATGGGCGCCAAACACGCCGCCTTTCTTCTGGACGCCAATCCGCAGTTCGGCCGGCCAACCCCGCCTGCGCCGGAGGCGGCAGAAGATCAGCGAATGTTTGAGACACGTCGGCTCGAACGGCAGGAATCGATAGGCGTTCCGAATCGCGCGATCCAGCGTGGCGGGAGCAATATCAGGCGTCCGCCGGCCGCGCGCACGTGTCCGCGGGACGTCAGCCAACAGGTGCTCCGCCGGCTGCCCCCGAAGCGCGATCTCGATCAGCAGTGCAGCGGTGAGCACTTCCATGCCGAGGCGGACAAACCGTACGAGTCTGTGTATCACAATGAGCCACAAGGCTTTGGCGTCTTTTTAATTACGGCAATGGCCATTGACACACCAGAGTCGTGCGCGTACTTTGGGAGCAGTCGCGACCGACCTGACGGCAACGTAATCAAGCTGACAATATGGGTATCCCCCCACGCCGCGCGCTCATGGTACGCCTCGCAGTGGCGTGCACCCTTATCTTGTCCGCCTTTTCGGTCTCGACGAAGGCCGACGTCGATCAGTGGACGGAGGAGTTCAAGACTCCGTTTCAATCGCAGATCGTCAGCTCGCTCAACGGTAACCCTGTTGGGAGTCCGACGGCCACCAGCGCGTCGCTGAAAACCGTCGCCGGTCTGCACGTTGGCGATCCGATTCTGATCGACGGTTCCGACAATCACCAATACGCCGCGACCGTCCAGGCGATCACGCCGCAGACGCACCAGGTCACGTGGGCGCCCGCGCTGCCGGTCGTTGCGCAGCTGAACAAGTTCGTCCGGTCGACTTACGCGGTGAGCTTCCCGAAGCAGAGCGCGATTGACGCCGCCGGGAACGTCTACACGACCGATACCGGCAACAACCGCATTGTCGTCTTCGACAACCACGGGCGGGTACTCTGGACGCTCGGCCGGTACGGACGCGTCTATTCGAATGCGGTGACGGGGGGCCCTATCGATCCCGACACGGGTTTGGGCTGGGAGGGATGGGACGACTGTTCCTCCGAGTCGGAGTCCTGCCCGAACAACCCGCAGCAGATGCTCGGGCAGTTCTACAACCCCGACGGCATTGATGTCTCGCCCGATGGATCCACGATGGTGGTCGCGGACCAGTGGAACGATCGCATTCAGGTCCTCACGCTCAATGCAGGTGGAGCGATTCATGCCGACGCCGGGTCGATTGCCGGCCCGAGCTTCGATGCATTCGCCATCGGCACGTTCGGCGCCACACACGATGCGGTGACGGCCGGGCCCGGGCAGATGTACGGGCCGAGCGGCGTCAGCTTCGATCCGGCAACCGGAAGGATTGTCGTTGCCGACGAACAGTACAACCAGCGCATCCAGATTTTCACCCCCGCGGGAAGCCACAACTACACCGCCACCGTCATCGGTGGTCAGGGCTCGAGCCTGCCGCCGAGCGGCGCTGTCACGTTCCTCTATCCGGAAGACGTGGAGTTCGATCGCTCCAGCAACCCGCAGACCGTTGGCCGGATCATCGTCGCCGATTCCGGCAACAACCGCGTCATCGTCCTCAACAGCTCGGGCCAGTTCGTCTGCGAGATCGGCGACGCCAACACCACCGAGCTGAACGATCCGCGCGGTGTGACCGTTGACGACGGAGGGCGGATCTACATCGCGGACCTGGGGCATTCGCAGATCAAGGTATACACGCCGGCGGGCGCAACGGCGTATGCGCTGGAGAACGCGTTCGGCGCGAAGCAGACCGCGGACGCCGTGCCTGGCGAACTGCTGTTCATCAGCCCCACGGGTGTCGCGACGAGCGGCGGCCGCCTGATCGTCACCGAGCAGGGCGGGCAGCGGCTCCAGTATCTGACGCGCTCGAGCATTGCGATCGACTCGGTCGAAGTCGATCAGAGCGCGCTCATCGTGCAGGACGCGGCGCACAACCACCTGCACGTGACCGTCGCCGCGCGCAACACGGGCGCCGTCGATCTGACCAACCTGTCGCTGGAGGTGATGCCCTCGTATGCGGGCACGGTCTCGCCGGTGACGTCCTCGTCTCCGATCCTGGAAGCGGCTGGCGGGGCAGACACGGTCCCGTACGAATTCGACTTCACCGTCACCGGCCCGGCCGTCGATGGATCCGGATTCGCGCACACGCTGGTCTTCGAGCTGCTCGCGGCGTCCGCGTCGGCCGGCAATGTGTCGGTCACATCGGCGCTCCAGGATTTCGACACGGGTGTGACGGTCTCCAGGCCTTCGGACGCCGCCATCGCGCTGGGTGACATCGTCGTCGGCACCATCAAGCCAGGGCGCGCGGGAATCGGCGAGCAGATCACGATCACGGTTCCGGTGCAGAACGTCGGCACCGGCAGCCTCCACGATGTGACGGCGACTGTCACGGCCGTGAGCGGCACGCCCTCGAAGGTGTGGCCCGTAATCGCGTCGTTGCCCACGGGCGGCGGCGGCCTTGTGCTGGCGGAAAACGCGTCCGCAGCTTTCCAATACACATTCGTCGCCTCCGCGGTCGGCACCATCCGTTTCAACGTGCACGTGACCGCGCAGGATGCCGCGGACCATACCATCACCACCGATGACGTGCTGGTGCCGGAAGCGCCGGGAGTTCAGATCATCCAGGACAACGTCGCGCCGACCATTGCGGCGAGCGTCACGCCGCTGCCGCATCCGCCCTCGGGCGACGGCATCCAGTGGCACAACACGTTTCCGACGGTCAACGTGATGGCGGTCGACAACAGCGGCGGCACCGGCGTCACCGAGCTGCACTGGAGAATGCTCACCACGAGCAGCCAGCATCCAAGCGATGAGGTCGGCCTGTGCACCCTCAGTGGCGCGGACGTCTTCCCAAGCAGCTGCACCGCGTTCGGATCGGGCCCTGCGGCGACGTTGACGTGGACCCGCAACATGACGCCGATGCAGGGCACCCTCGTCATCGCCTTCTGGGCCGTGGACGCGGCGGGCAACGGCGTCGTGGCCGACGAAACCAACTGCACCCTCGTCACGTGCGTCACGCTGCACATCGACGTGGAACCGCCCTCGCTGCAACCTGGCGTGCCGGCCTTCAACACGAACAACGCAGCCGTATCGATCCCCTTCGTGACCACGGACGACATTTCACACGTCGCATCGATCACGTCGCCGAACACGGTGCAGATGCAGTCGATCTCGTCCGGCGTGCTCGTGCTCGCGGCGGAGGGCACAAGTGTCACCGGAAACGTCAGGGTCACGGACTACGCCGGCAACTCAGTGACGTACGCGGTCCCGCTCGCCGTGCCCGGAATGCCGGTCATCCGCCTCGATCACACGCCGCCGGAGGCATTCAATCGGCTCGACCCGTCGGCGCTCGGCCGTCGCTGCACGACGACGATTGGTGGACAGCCAGTCAGCTACTTCTGCGCGAATAAGGTGTTTGGCACCGACAACCTGCCCGGCCTCACGACGTCGGCGTCTGCGCCCATTCTCGTGATTCCCGCGCGGTGGGACGGTGGCGGCCACGACGAAGACGACGATGACGATCACGATTGGGACGGCGGCAACGCGGAGTACCACGTTTACCGGTTCACCGACGAGTTCACGCCTGCGCAGGGACCGGCGCCGATTCAGAATCCAAATCAGGTGACGCTCGTCGAGTAGGTGCGGCAGTCGGGCAACGGGGCGCGCGTGCACGTGCTCGCGTTCCAGTACCGGCAGGGCACCGTGCAGCAGCCGCTCATCATCCCCGACTGGGCGGTGAAGAAATACGAGTGGTCGACCAACGCCGACGGTTCGATCAAGTCAATCAACCAGAAGTTCGAGCTGCACCGGGGGCGCGACCGCGTGCAGGTCCAGGCGTCGTTCGACAGCAGGACGAACACGACGACGATCAAGAAACTGGGGGCAGATTCGTCAAAGGTCGTTGCCAACGGGTTGATTCTGCTGCGCATGACAACTGCGTCTGGCGAGCTGAAGATCGAATACAACCTCAACGCGCCCGGGCCGCTCCCGGAACAGAAGAAGAAATAGGCCCCGTACAGAAAAAAAGCGGGCCGCAAGGCCCGCCTTTGACCTATCGCGTGCAGCTCAGCGCGCGGCGCTGTGAGGGAGGACGCGTTCTGCCATCGTTCTTTGGTGGCGGGGCAAAAACCTCGCTTCGATTACCCTGAAAAACAGATACGCGGCAACGAGACTGACGCTGGTGGCCGCCGCTGCTCTGAGGAAGAAGCCCACATCGAACCTGAGCATCAGGTTAACAACACGTCCGCCAACAGGAACGTGTATCAGATAGAGACTGTAGGAAATCAGGCCCAGCAGAAACATCGGCTTCAGCGGTCCGCACTCGTTCAGTCGGCGATCGAACGGCGCCAGTGCAAGGATGACCGCCGCCGTGGCAAGGCTCACAAGCGTGCCGATTTCGGACAGCAGTGCTCCACTCACCACGCAGACCGCCAGAAGCACGTAGCCAATCCTGCGGTGCTCGCGTGCCACGTAGATGTAGTAAACGGCAATCCCGGATGCGAAAGGGACCCAATAGTCGAAGAACAATCCCTTCACCGTCCAGCCAGCCGCGTTGCAGACAATGGCGGCGACGGTGATGGCCGTCAACAGATAGGGACGCCACGTCGCGGGTCTGATCCACAGTGAGAGCGCCATCACCAGATACAACTGCTCCTCATAACAGAGGCTCCAATAGACGGGATTGATGCGGCCCTGGAAACCGGTGAAGACCTGCGTCAACGTCAGCACCGACGACCATCCTTTCAATCCGAGGTCAAACTCGGACGCAGACCCACGATTGAAGGGAAGGGCAATCAACGCGACGAGCACCGTCAGGGCGATGCTTGCGAGATAAGGCGGGTATATCCGTGTCCAGCGACGCCTCAGGAATGAGGCAATCGGCGCCTTCACGTTGCGATGAGTCGCCGCTGCGATGCAATACCCGCTGATGGGAAAGAAGATGAAGACGCCCAACCACCCGGTCGCCAGGATCCGGCCGAGGCCAGTGCCTGGGACGCCGGTCGTGAAATGAAACAGCATCACCGATAGTGCGGCAATACCGCGCAGCAGGTCGAGCAATTGCAACCGGCCCGGCACCGCCCGGTCTTTGGAGTCGCGGTCCTCGACGCGGCACGAGTCGACGAGCGCCGTATCGTGTGGACGCAAGGCCGGCCACGATACCGCTGAGGAGGTACGTGCTGTATTCACTCTTCTGGAC
>JBHEMA010000138.1:0-8795 GCA_046262795.1 Candidatus Dormibacteria bacterium
ATCGGCCCGATCTTCGTCGGTAGCGACGGCACGCTGTACGTATCACGCGGTTGGTGCAACCAGCCGTGGGTCGCCGTGAGTCACGACGAGGGAGCGACGTGGACGCGCACCCAGGTTGCAACGAACGGGATGAACACGACACTGCCGAGTCAGACAACCCCACCGAACCTCGATGACTCCGGGTGCGGCGCATTCGGCGTCACGGCGCCGGGAAGCGGACAGTCGGACCACGAAGCTGCGGTCGTGGCCGACGGCAATGGTCACGTGTTCTTCATGTGGATGGCGCTGGACCGCCTGCCCTATCTCGCCGTGTCGAGTGACGGCGGCGCGACCTTCGGCGCGCCGATGATGGTGGGCGCACCAGGAGTCAAGGAAGCGTGGGGACCGGTGCTCGGCTTCGACAGTGCTGGACACCTCGCGCTCGCATACATGGGATCGACGAATTCGCCCGGCGCACCGTGGGGATGCGGCAACTCGTACGCCAGCGTGACGTTCACCGGGTACATCGCGCTGATCGACCATCCGCTCGACCCGAATCCATTGATCAACTCGGCGCCCGTCACACCGCCCTCGCACCCGCTCGCACAGGGCAACTGCGGCCCCGATCGCTGCAACAACACGATCAACGATTTCATCGACGTCAAGGTCGCGCCGGACGGGTCCGCGTGGGGCGCGTATGTCGACTCGAACAACGGCAGCTCCGAGCTCCTCGCCGCCCACCTGCTCGCGCCGCAACCGCAAACGAGTGTCCCCGAAATGCCGTGGTCCTCGGTCTGGCTCGTCGGCGCGGCGCTGCTCGGTGCGACGGGCGCACGACGCTGGCGGCGCGCTGCGAACCGTGCAGGTACCGTGGTGCCGAGGAAGGGACTCGAACCCCTCGACGCACGTTCGGCATAGCGTCGCGTAAATATGAGACGGCGCCAGGAAGCGCCATCGTCCGCCATGTTTTGACACCACGTTGGTGTCAGCTTCAGTCCTCCAAAGGCTGAGCGCGCGTCCTCGCCGCTTACGCTCCGCAGTACGCTGCCGCATACGGTGAACCCGCTGATGGTCGATGGCGCCGCAGTGGAGGAAAGAGCGGCGATTGCTTACGTCCAGGCGGAGCTCGACCGGTGTGAACTCATGCTGCCGGACCCTGACGAGCACGGTTACCACTACGACGATCAGTACGGGTACCTGTACGAGGGCGACGCATCGCCAGACCTCACCATTGAGGAGTGGACACGCGACGAGAAGCGTGCGCGCCGACGCCTCAACCAGGAGCTCGAAGCGGCTCGAAAGAAAGCCCTTCTCAAGCGCTCCGGCGTTCCGCTGATCCGGCCGCACGACGCGCGCCACATCGCAGCAACCTTGCTGCTCGGACAGGGCGTGCACCAGAAGCTCGTCACCGAGCTGCTCGGACACGCGAACGTGAGCATCACGCTTGACCGCTACGGCCACGTCACGCCGGCGATGCGTCGCGAGGCCGCGCATCGCCTCGATGCGCTCCTTGGATCAGACGCCGGCTAGGTACTTGGAGACGGCAGCCGTCCCGTCGAAATAGTTGGCGTGCGTGAGTTTGACGGTACTAAGTGAGTCAGACCCTATCAACACGATCTCGATAGCGCTCTCAGTGCCAAGCTCGCCGAGTTCGCGCTCCTTCTCAGCGTATGCAGCGACTGCCGCGTCGCGATCGTCGCCGAACTGCTTGAGCTCGACCAACGCACCGCGGTTGTGGTCGAAAACGAGCAGGAAGTGCTTGATGCTTGGTACGGCCATGGCTACCTCTCTCCGGATGGACCGCCATTATCGCCCGCCAGGTAGGGACGGGCGGCGGACCGAAGCTCGGAAACGCGCCTATTCTGGAGGTCGCTCACCTCGAGCCCAGCTTCCTCGATCGCCATCGCTTCCGAGACGGCGCCGAGCCACTCGAGCACAGGCGCTGGCCCTCGTCCTGACTTGAGATCGTTCCGAAGACGGCCCGACAGGCGTTCGACGACGATCGCCCATTCGTGCATCGCCTTGGTGCGCAACTGGACCTCAATCGCGCGCTGCTGCCCAGCGGAATCGTCATAGGCCACCACGACATGCACCGCACGGTAGCCGGATGCCCTCGGCGTTGTGATGTAGTCGTTGTAACGGATCGGCGTCCGGTTCTTCTTCAGTCTCTGCTCCACGCGTCGCAGCTTCGGAATCGAGGCAAGCACGGCCCGACAGCCACCGATGTCCTGCATATTCGCCAACTGCATCGTGGGCTCGCGCATCAGCTTGTCGAGGATCGTCGTCATGCGTTTGAGTCGCTGGGACACCTCGAGCTTGCAGCCTTCCGTCGTCACGACAGAGCGCAGCCCCATCGTGGCTTTCGTCAGTGGATAGGCGTGAACCGCGCGGGCTGCCATACGACCTCGAGCGCGGCATTGATGCTGGGAACGTCGTCGAGTTCGTCGCGCATCCAGCCGCGCAGAGTTCGACCGGCCCGATTGACCTGAGACACCGTCGGCGCCATCGAGCGGACGACGCTACCACGCAGCTCATCCGACCGCCCCACATGGATAGCGTTGGTGTCAGTTGACACCAACGGACGGCCGATCGCGAAAGCCGATGCCGTTGCGCTGCAACGGGTTTGCGTGGTGCCGAGGAAGGGACTCGAACCCTTACAAGGTTGCCCTCACTAGCCCCTCAAGCTAGCGTGTCTACCAATTCCACCACCTCGGCGCGCGCTTACGAGTCTACAGGCAGCTAGTTGACGGTCGTGCGAATGAAGCGAATGCGCCGAACCGACGATCGTTTACCGGCGATGGCCCCTTTCCCCCTGTAACGTAGCGCCCACGTGGCGCACCGCCAGGGCGCGCGACGCGAGGAGGAACCGCCATGGTCCGGATCTTCGACCGAGCGTCCACCACCATTGCGCGAATCCGGCGGCGCGCTGCGAGCGTCCTCACATGAGCGTGATCGCACGTCCACGGGTAGAAACAACCGTCCGCCGGCGTGTCGAGCGGCTCTTCTCGCCACGACCGGTGCATGCCGTACCCCGCCTCGGCGTCGAGATCGAACTTTTCGGTCTCCGCACCAGCGACGACGCACTGCAACCCGCATCGATGCTCGACGTGCAGCCCGTTGTCACCGACCGTCGCATCGCAGGTTTCACCGCGCACCAGGCTGCGTTGACCTTCGAGCCGGGAGCGCAACTCGAGTTCAGCTCCGAACCGCGTCCAGGTGCGGTCGAGCTTGCGCTGGCGGCAGATCGATTCGTCGACGCCGCGCAGGCAGCTGCGTCCGCGGCACATCTCGCGTTCGTTGCCATGGGAACGGATCCGCTGCACGGACGCCGAACGTGGCCGCTGGCAGTCGACAGCCATCGCTATCGCGTGATGCAGGACCACTTCGATGCCCTCGGACCGCGCGGGCGGACCATGATGCGCCAGACGGCTGCGCTGCAACTGGGTGTCGAGGTGTCGCCGGGCTCGCTCATCGATACCTGGCTCGTGCTCAACCGAGCCGGACCAGCGCTGACGGCGATGTTCGCGAACAGCCCGGTGCTCGAAGGGTGGCGCACCGGCGAGGCGAGCTCGCGATTGAGCATATGGCTTGAGGCTGATCGCTCGCGTACCGGATTCGATGCGATGCACGTCCACGCCGACGATCCCGTCGAGGCCTATGTCGATTTCGCCATGTCAGCGCTCGCCATGGCGCTGCCCCGAGATGGCCGCACCTCGCCCGCTCCCGCCACGACGACGCTGCGAACATGGATTGACTCCGACGACGGCGTCGACGATGCCGACATCGACCATCACCTGTCGACACTCTTTCCTCCGGTACGCCCCCGTGGCGACTACCTCGAGGTTCGCTACCTCGACGCGCTGCCCATGCGATGGGCGGCCCACGCCATCGTCGTCATCGCAACGCTTGCGCATGGGAGCCGCGCCAGGCTTCGTGCCCTCGAGGCGGTGGATGACACCTCGATGCTGTTGCAGCGCTGGGAGAGCGCCGCGCGCTACGGCATCCGTGACCGTTCGATCGCCGCCGAAGCATGCGAACTCCTCGACATCGTGGTCGATGAGCTCCGCAGCGGCGGAGTGCCAGGCGTCGGGAGCGATTCTGTTGCCCCTCTGCTCGAATTTCGCGAGCGTTTTCTGGAATCGGGGCGCAGTCCTGGCGACGATCTCGATGATCTCCTGCGGCTTGAACCGGAGAGACTCGTCACATGGATCTGAAAGCGCGCATCGCGGACGCACTGGATAGCGCAGCCCGCGATACCGTCGAGCTGATCGCGTCGCTGGACGACGACGCCATCACAAGGCAGCAGGATCCGCTGATGAGCCCGCTCGTCTGGGACTACGCCCACGTCGGCGTGTACGAGGAGCTGTGGCTGGTCCACGCGGTGCGCGGCTCATCTTCACCGGACGGCGAGCGCTTCCATGTCTATGACGCCTTCGAGAATCCACGCAGCGTTCGGGCCGGCCTCCCGCTGATGTCGAGGGGCGAGGTCGACGCGTATCGCTCCAACGTGCGCGGTCAGGCGCTGGACCTGCTCGAAGAGATCGAGCTCGCCGACGGTCAGGACCTGACGCGCGGCGGGTTCGTGTACGACATGGTCTCGCAACACGAACGCCAGCATCAGGAGACGATGCTGCAGACGCTGCAGTTGTCGCGTGGGCGCTGGCGACCCGTGCTGCCCGACGCGCCGCAAGCGAGCACCGTTGACGATTGCGAGGCGGTCTCGATACCCGCCGGCACGTATCCCGTGGGCAGTGACGAGCACAGCCCTTACGACAACGAGCACGGATTGCACCATGTCACGCTGCCCGACATTCGCATCGACCGCTATCCAGTGAGCTGCCGCAGGTACATCGCGTTCATCGACGACGGCGGGTACTCACGGTCCGAGCTCTGGACACATGCGGGATGGGCGTGGCGTCAGCGCGACAGCGCGACGGCGCCGGGTTTCTGGCGACGCGACGGTGAATCGTGGATCCGCGATCGATTCGGTCACGCGGTTGCAGTACGACCCGACGATCCCGTGATGCATGTATGCGCGCATGAGGCCGATGCCTTCGCGCGATGGGCCGGCGGACGGTTGCCCACCGAGCAGGAATGGGAGGTCGCCGCGTCGTGGGATCCGTCAACCCGGCGGGCGCGTCGTTTCCCCTGGGGCGACGAAGAACCGGCTGCGGCAAACGCGAACCTCAGCCGCTCGTTGCTCGGTCCCGCCCCGCTCGGCGCCTACCCCGGTGGCGAGAGCGCGTTGGGATGTGCGCAGATGATCGGCGACGTGTGGGAGTGGACGAGCAGCGACTTCCTTCCCTATCCAGGGTTTCGCCCGTTTCCGTATCGCGAGTACTCCGAGGTTTTCTTCGGCCCCGAGTACCGAGTGCTGCGCGGCGCCTCGTGGGCGGCTGATCGCAGCGTCGGCCGCGTGACCTTCCGCAATTGGGACTACCCGATTCGGCGCCAGATCTTCGCGGGGTTTCGCTGCGCCGACCGAGCGCTCGACCGATGACGCTCGCGCCGGCGATCACGATCGATGTGCACGAGCTTGGCCGCGGCGTGCGCCGGGACCTCGCGGATGACGTCCGCCAGGGGCTCGTGGCCATTCCTCGCACATTGCCGCCCAAATGGTTCTACGACGAGCGCGGATCCGAGTTGTTCGATCGCATCACGCGCTTGCCCGAGTATTACCAAACGCGCGCGGAGGCCGCGATTCTGCGTGACAACGCTCGCGACATCGTGCAGCGCACGGAGCCCCGCGCCATGGTCGAGATCGGGTCAGGAACCTGCGACAAGACACGCATCCTGGTGGACGCCGCATGGCCACGCGGCGTCCTCGTGAGATTCATCGCCTTCGACGTCAGCCACCAGCTCGTCCACGACGCGGCGGTCGGCCTGATCGAGCGATATCCAGGGCTGCGAGTGCACGGCGTCGTCGGCGACTTCGTCGCGCACATCGAGGCCATTCCCGATGGCGACGACCAGCTCATCCTGTTCCTCGGCAGCACCATCGGCAACCTCGATGATCAACAGCGTGCTGGCTTTCTTGCGTCGGTGCGTTCTCGCATGCGTGCGCGGAGCGCCTTCCTGCTCGGCGTCGACCTCGTCAAAGCCGAAGAGACGCTCATAGCCGCATACGACGACGCACAGGGCGTGACGGCCGCTTTCAACAGCAACGTCCTGAGCGTCATCAACCGCGAGCTGCATGCGGACTTCGACGAGGCCGCGTTCATGCACGAGGCGCGATGGAATGCGCCGGAGCATCGCATCGAGATGCACCTGAGGCCGCGCCGTGAGCAGTCGGTCTCGATTCCCGAGGCGGGCATGCGCCTGCACCTGATACCCGGCGAGACCATCCGCACGGAGATCAGCGTCAAGTTCACGCGGTCGATCGTTGAGACAGAGCTGGTCGGCGCCGGTATGACACTCGAGCGCTGGTACTCGGACGACATGCAGCGCTTCGCCCTTGCGCTCGCCCGCCCAAGCAGCTGACGGCTGCGCCCCTCGTAGCGCGTACGGTTGCGGCGTGGAGAGTTCTGTGCTGCCATCGAATCGCGTGATCGCCGAGCTGCTCGCGCGCGCCAGCGGTCGGGAAAAAGACGATCAGCACCGGCGCGCGCTGCGCCGTGCGTCACGCGCCGCGCTGATGTGGCCGGTCGAGGCTGTCGCGATCGCGGCTGACGGCGTGTCGCTCACCACGCTGCCACGAGTCGGCCCCTGGATCAACGAGGAGATCCATCGCCTGGTGTCGTCGGACAGCTTCGAAGAGCCGCCGTTACGCCGCGCCGGATTCATGAGCTGGAGCGAGGCGTCCTCGCACGCTGCGCACTTCAGCGGGACAGTGCGATGCGACCTGCAGGCGCACACGCTGTGGTCGGACGGCCACTCGAGCGCCGAGGAGATGATCGACGCGGCGCGCGCCCGTGGGTACGAGCACCTGCTCATCACCGACCACTCGCAGGGCCTGCCCATCGCCAACGGCATGAGTCCCGAGCGTCTGCGCCACCAGTGGCGCGAGCTCGAGCTCCTGCAGGAACGCACACCGGTGCGCGTGCTTCGCGGCATCGAGATGAACCTCGACACGAGTGGCGCGGGCGACATGCCGGAGGAGTCACTCGCCGGGCTCGACGTGATCCTTGGGGCGTTTCACTCGGCCCTGCGGCTGAAGGAGGACCAGACCGAGCGTTATCTCGCCGCCGTTCACAATCCGTGGGTGGATGTCCTCGCGCATCCCCGCGGCCGGATGTACGACCACCGGGTGGGACTCACTGCGGACTGGGGCCGCGTGTTCGACGAAGCCGCACGGATGGACAAGGCAATCGAGGTCGACGGGTACATGGACCGCCAGGACGTCGACGTGGAACTGTTGAAGCTCGCGGCGGACGCCGGAGTGCGCGTGTCGTTCGGTAGCGACGCACACCACGTCGTCGACCTCCCGTACATCACATTTTCCGTTGGTTCGTCGGTTGCCGCCGGCGTGTCACCGGAGCGTGTGCTCAACTGCATGTCCGCTGACGAGCTCGTGGGGTGGGCCGCGGAACACCGCCGGCGCGCACTGCAATGAGCGGTACGCACGCCTAGCATGGAGTTGATGCACACCTGTATGTCGTGAGAAGGAGTGAATCGATGCCCGGCAAGGAGAAGCTGCCAGACACGTTGAAGCGGTCACCGTCCAAGGCGCAGCGGACGTGGGCCAAGACGCATGACTCCGCTGTCGACGAGTACGGCGACGGTGAGCGCGCGCACCGAACTGCGTACGCGTCGCTCAAGCAATCGTTTGAGAAGGTCGGCGACCATTGGGAGACGAAGGACGAACGCGGACCCTCGGATCCGCAATCAGCGCGCACGGACAGGGGCAAGCGCGACCATCCGTCGGAAACCTTCGGCGGCGTCGATGAGATCGGGCACACGCGCGACGAGCTCTACGAGCGCGCCGCCCATCTCAACATCATCGGCCGCTCACACATGAACAAGAAGGAGCTGGCTCGGGCGATCGCGAAGAAGCAATAGCGACACGCCGATTCGGGCTGACTTCCGGCCCGCACGCGGACATCACCGTTGCATCCGCGCGACGCGTTGGAGCATGGCGGAGCCGATCGCGAGCGCTACCGCTTTGCCATTGCTGTCTCGGACATCGGCTGTCGCGATGACGACGGTTCGGCCTCTGCTGACGAGCGTGCCGGTTGCGATCAGATCACTGCCATCTGGTGGAACCGGGCGGGGAAAGTAGACCTTCATGTCGACCGGCGCAAAAGCGAGCGGCGACCGGGCGACGCTCTGCGCAGTCCCGTCGAGCGCCGTACTGGCGAGATACGCGATCGCGCCGCCGTAGAGACGGCCCTGCACCGGGCTGCACAACCATTCGCTCGCAGGCATCGTCCACACGGTCCTGCCCTCGTCGGCTTCTCGCGGCACGATGCCGCAGAGGTGCGTGATCGGCGGCGCGCCGAGATCACCCCGGATGCTGGCGCGAAGCGCATCCAAGCCGGTCATCCGCTGGAGTTGGTCGTCGCCGACGATGGTGCCGGCGACGTCACGCTCGAACGGGTGCGGAGTCGGCCAGTCAGGCTCGTTGTCGCTGTCATCGTTGTCCGCGGGCACGCTCTCGACATCGATCGCGAGCTTCGGCAGCACGACGCAGCGAGTGGAGCAGGTGGCGACAAGCCGACCGGAATCGTCCACGACGGCGCCCTCCGCGATGCCGATCGTGTTGCCGGTATGCACGACGCGCGCGGTCGAGCTCAGCTGCGACGAGTCGCGCGGCACACGGCGCACGAAAGAAAGCGACATCTCTGCAGTCGTGTATGGCGTCGCCGGAGGAAGCGTCG
>JBHEMA010000139.1:0-9728 GCA_046262795.1 Candidatus Dormibacteria bacterium
CGTGGCGGTCGCCGCGGTGGAGGCGCCGCGGGCTGAGTCCGAAGAAGCGGCGCGAGCCCGTTGAGGGCGTCCTCTTCGACTACGGCAACACACTCGTCACGTTCCGCCGCCCCGATGCGGCGTTGGAGCGCGCGTACGGCGACATCGAACAACTCCTGCGCAGGTCAGATCTGGCACCGCCCGACGCCGCTGTCCTGTTGCGCGAGGTGCACGACCGCGTCGAGCTGGAGTTCGCCGAACATCAGCGCTCCGGAACGCTCGAGGAGATCGATCTCGTCGCGGCGGCACGGCGCGCATACGCCGACCTCGGACTCCGTCTCGACGATGAGGCGCTCGACGAGCTCCTCCGCATGGAGCAGGAGGCGTGGTGGGAGGGAGTGTCCGTGGATCCGGATGCCGCACCGACGCTGGAGCTGCTGCGGTCCAAGGGACTGCGCGTCGGGCTGTGTTCGAACGCTCCGTATCGCGTGCGTTCGATGCACGAGCAGCTCGCGCATTTCGGTCTCGACCGCCACCTCGACTCGGTGACATTTTCTGGCGCGGTCGGGTGGCGCAAGCCGTCGCCGCGGATCTTCGATGTTGCCGCGGAGGCGCTCGGCGTCAGCCGGGGCCGCACGGTGATGATCGGTGACTCGCTGCACGACGACGTCGACGGCGCGCGAGCCGCCGGCATGCGTGCCGTGCTGCTGGTTCGAGACGGTTCACGCGCCCCCGCGGAGGGCGTCGCGGTCGTGAACGAGGGCGACACAGTATCTGTCGTGAGCGCGCTTTCTGAGATCGCCGCTGTCGTCTTACGTTAAGGTACGCATATATATAATGGCTCGATGGCGATTGCACAACTCCCCACAGGGCCGAGGGCTTCCGCTATGCACTTCAAGGAATACTTGAAAGACCGCTGTCGTGATCGAGGCATCTCACTGCACCGTCTCGCCTTGCTCTGCGATCTCAACCAGATCTACTTCTACCAGAGCATCAACAAGAACAAGGAGAATCCTCCGCCCTGGGTGCTTCGTCGCGTGGCGCCGCACCTCGACACGAGCTACGTCGACCTGATGATGGCGGCCGGGTATCTCGAGCCCAACGACCTTCAGTCGTGGGTGCGCCAGAACGGGCATAGCGCACAGCTCGCGGAGGCTCGCGCCTGATCCACTGAGCGTGGGACGATCGCCGCGTGGGGGCTCGCGGCATCATCCATATGGATCTCGACGCGTTCTACGCGTCCGTCGAGCAGCTTCGCCGCCCCGAGTTGCGCGGGCGCCCGGTCATCGTCGGGGGGGCTGACGGCGGCGACGGACATGCCCACATCGCCCGTGGTGTGGTCAGTGCCGCTTCCTACGAGGTCCGCGAATACGGCGTGCACTCGGCGATGCCGCTCGCGACCGCGATCAGGCTATGCCCCCAGGCGGTGGTGGTTCCGGTCGATTTCACCGCCTATCGGGCCGCGTCGCGCGCGGTGTTCGCCATCGCACGCGAGTACACCCCGATGATCGAACCGTTGTCCCTGGACGAAGCGTTTCTCGACGTCACCGGTTCGGTCTTGCGCTTCGGCGCGGCCCCTGACATCGCCGCGCGGATCCGCAACCGCGTTCTCGCGGAGTGTTCGCTGCATGCGTCGTTCGGTGTGGCGACGTGCAAGACCGTGGCAAAGGTGGCGTCCGACCTGCGCAAACCGCGTGGCTTCGTGGTGGTGGAACCGGGTGATGAGGCGCCATTCCTGGCACCGCTGCCGCTGCGCAGACTGCCCGGGCTGGGACCGGCGACCGAGGCGTCGCTGTCGGGACTCGGCATTCACACCCTTGGCGAGCTGGCCGCGCTGCCGCTCGAGACGGTGCAGCGACGCGTCGGCTCTGCGCACGGACGCTCGCTGTGGGAGCGCTCACAGGGAATCGACACATCTCCGGTTGCGGTGCCTGGCAGACCACAGAGCGTCTCGCGTGAAGAAACGTTCAGCCGCGACATCGCCGATCGTCGTGCTCTGCACGACCGCATTGCAACGCTGAGCGCCGACGTTGCATCGCGCCTGCGCGCCGGCAACTGGGTCGGCCGCACCACGACGCTGAAGGTGCGCTACAGCGACTTTACGACGATCACGCGACAGCACTCGCTCGAAGCCGCGACAGACTCCGACACCGTGATTCGCGACGCCGCCGTCGCCCTCTTCGATACCGCGTGGAACAACCGAAGCGTGCGACTCCTCGGTGTCGGCGTATCAGCGCTCGACGACGCGTCGCAGATGGACCTGTTCGCACGACCCGCGGAGTCGCGCCTCGACCACACGCTGGATGCTGTACGCCAACGATACGGGAAGAATGCGATCCATCGTGGCGCCGCCGCAGACTTGCGCGACCTTGATTGGCGTGCGGACGACCTGCGATCGGTCAGCACGGACGAGGAATGAATCAGCACTGCTGCTGACGCCGTCTTTCCGGGCGATGTCAGCCCGCGGCGGGGTTTACTCGTCGTCGAGATACTGAACGATGTCGGTGTCCCACGCCTCTCGCGCCGCGTTGACCGCGTCCGCCACGATCACCACGCGTTCCTCCGGCCATTCGAGCACCGCGGCGAGCTCGGTCGGTGTTGCGCCGCGACCGAGCTCGTGACGCAGGTTGATCTCGGCAGTCTCGTAGAGCTGCGCGTCGCGCACGAACGCTTCGTCGGCTTGCCGTTCGATGCGCGCCTCCTCGATGGCGTCGTCGAGGTGTACGCCGACGACGCGTGCGACATACGCGCGCAAGCCCGTCGGATCGCCACGTCGCGATGAGTATTCGCGGACCGCGACCAATGTCGCCAGCGTTGCCTCCTGGTACAGGTCGGTGACATCGACGCCCTGGTCGCGCCGCGC
Source organism: Candidatus Dormibacteria bacterium (assembly GCA_046262795.1). Classification (GTDB taxonomy): domain Bacteria; phylum Chloroflexota; class Dormibacteria; order Aeolococcales; family Aeolococcaceae; genus JAFALX01. The sequence goes on from JBHEMA010000139.1 coordinate 2,843, forward strand.
CAACGCCTCGTCGAGTGCGACGCGGAGATGGTGTTCGACCAAACGTTCCTGCGCGGGCCCTGGCGACGCGGCGGCGGCCAGCAGCTGCGCAACCTCGACGAGGTCCAGCGGCGGGTACGTGCGGACCTGCCGCGTCAGCGCGCTGACGTCGGCATCATCCAGCTCGCTCATGCAGAGGCGCCTGCTCCGGTGCGGCGACCGAAACGCGCTGCAAGCTGCTCCAGCGCTCGCGCCGTCTCCCGGCGCGCCGGGCCCTGGGACGACATCTCCACAGCGCGCGTGAGTGGACCGCCGCCCAACGAGTAGCGCGCTGTCATCTCAACCGTGCACCCTCCTTTCACAGGGCGCACGTCGACACGGATCTTCAGGTCAAGTCCTTCCTCGAGTGACATCACCATCCGTTTTGGCGCGACCATCTCATCGCACACGAGGACACCGCGCAGGTGCCGTCCAAGGAAGCCGACCTCCACCTCGTAGCGTGCGCCGACATCGCGCTTCGGTCCGCCAACGTGGCGCAGCCGGCGCACGGCCGGCAGCCAGTCCGCGTGACTGAGGTCTGAGACGGCGTTGAACGCCTCCTGCGGCGTCACCGGGAGGGTGACGTCAGCGTGGGTCTCGATCATTCTTCTAGTAGAACACTGTGGCGAAATCACCGGCGCGACGGAATCCAAGCCGTTCATAGAGGCGAAGCGCGGTCGCGTTGAAGTGATTGACGTACAGGCTGCACACGGGAACCTCCTCGAGCAGCGCCCGGCACACGGCAGTCAGACCCGCCCGCGCGACACCGCGCCGCCGCCACGCCGGATCGGTGAAGACGCCCTGAATCTGGACAACCTCGGGCGTCCACGCGCTGAGCTCTGCCTTGAAGATGGCCCGGCCGCCCTCCACCCAAACCCAGCTCCATCCGCGGTCGATCAACCACACCATGCGAGCGCGCCACGCGGCGGCATCGACGCGCATCGGATCGACACCCATCTCCTCGCGATGCATCTGAGCCGCAGCGATGACGAGCGCGTCGACGTCAGACCGGCGCGAACGCCGTACCGCTGACTCCACACCGCGGACGTGGTCGTCGCGATGCAACGTCAGCAACGGTTGCGGATCGCGCACCTCGCGAGCCTGCTGTCGCCGTCCGAGCGCGTGATGCATCGCCATGACGGACTGGCGCGGTCCCACGAGCATACGGGGGACGGTCGTGACACATGCGCTCTCGGCAAGCGTCGTCGCGTCGTCGACGTTGGTGACGCACGGTACGGCGAGCGCACCCGCGAGCAAGGTGGCGCGCACGACTTCGCCGTCGCGGACGCCCCACCACTCTCCGAACCGAATCCCCTGACGCAGCTCGCTGCGCAGGTACACGTTGCCCACGGGATCGTGGTCGAGCAGCGCTTGCACCGCCGGCTGATCCGCCTCGGTCAGGCGGGCTGGCTCGACCATCGACCGTGTCGCCATCGTCTGATTGTGCGCTCGAAGAACGAGGCCCCGGTCGGCGGTGCACCGCCGCTATCCTCCGGCCCCATGCGTGCACCTCACTGGTCGCCGCGCTCCGCCGCGTGCGCACTCGTGGCCGCCCCGTTGCTGTCGGCGGTTGCGTGCGGTGGTTCCTCGACGGCGACTCCGCCGCCGAGTGCAGCGCCGAGCGCGCAGTTCACCTCAGACCTCTTCACCACGAAGATTCCTGCGGGCTGGACCGACCACACGAGCGACCAGAAGGCGGTGAGCGAGCTCAATCTTGCGGGTGGCATACAGATGCTGCTGTTCGCGCCGCCGACGACAGCGCAAATTCACAACGAGCACATCGACGTCAGCACCGTCCCGCAACCGGTTCCGGATGACCAGCTCGCGTCGTATCTCGAGAGCGTCACGCAGAACGGAGCGACCAATGCGGGTCAGCCGGAACCGTGCAACCTCGCAGGCGCTACCGGCATCTTCATCACATACAACCTGGTCGGGACGGGCACACAGCCGCCGGTGCAACTCAAGTCGCAGGACATGATCGTCAACCACGCCGGCGAGACGTTCGAGATCGTTCTCAACACGGCGGCCGCCGACTTCGACTCGCAGCTATCCGCGTTGAAAGAGGTGCTGCAGACGTGGCACTGGAAGTCGAATCCCTGATACCCCCTCCATTGCGGAGACGCACATTGCGCCGCGCATCGCTGCTGCTGACGGCGCTCATCACTGCGTGTGGCAGTACGACAGTCACGGCACGCTCGAGTGCAACCGGTGCGTCGCCCACCACGTCGCCGGTCAACGCGACGACGTTCACCACCAGGGTCACGGATGGCTGGCAGGACCTGACCTCGCAGCCGGCGGCCGTGGAGCGCGTGCAGGCACCGGGCACGGTGCTGCTGCTGCTGGAGGCGCCCCCACCGTCACCCGTCGTGCGTGGACTCAACGACGTCGCGGCCGACATCGTCGTCGTGCAGCTGCAACACTTTCTGTCGACAGCGGAGTTCGCCGGCTACCTGCGTAGCGTGAGCGCGCACGGCGGAGTCAACCTCAGCGCGGTCAGCACCGTCGCCATTGGTGGCACGACCGGTGCGGTGATCACGTACGAACACTCCGGTCAGGGCACGCCACTGAAGAGTCGCGACGCGGTCGTCGACGACAACGGCGTCACCTATGAGATCACGCTCAACGCATCGCGCAACACCTTCGACGCACAGGCGTCCGCAATGACGACGATGCTCCAGTCCTGGCATTGGTCGACAGGCGTCTGATTCGGGAGGAGCGTCTCGGGCACCCTGGTAGGCTTCGAAGCGAGTGCTCATTCTCATGACCGTCAACGCGACGCCGGACGAGGTCGAGAACGTGATCTCGCATGTGCGGGATCGCGGTTTCCGGCCGATCGAGCTTCCTGGCGCTGACCGCCTCGCCATCGGCGTGCTCGGCAGCAACCCCGTCTCGATCCGCGACGCCATCGTCGAGCTCCCCGGCGTCGTCGACGCCATCCCGGTGAGCAAGCCCTACAAGCAGGTGACCCGCGAGTGGCATCCTGACTCCACCATCGTCGACGTCTCAGGTGTTCGCTTCGGTGACGGCGGCTGTGCGGTCATCGCCGGACCGTGCGCGGTGGAGAGCCGCGAGCAGCTGCTGACGACGGCTCGCGGCGTGCGTCACGCCGGCGCAGCGATGCTGCGCGGCGGTGCGTTCAAACCGCGCACGTCGCCGTATTCGTTTCGCGGACTCGGCCCCGAGGGCCTGGAGTACCTCCACGAAGCGCGCGCCGCCACGGGGCTTCCCGTGGTCACCGAGGTCTTGAACCCGTCTGACGTCGAGGTCGTCGCCGACCAGGCGGACATGCTGCAGGTGGGCACGCGCAACGCTCAGAACTTCTCGTTGCTCGAAGCCGTCGGGCAGTCCGGCCGCCCCGTGCTGCTCAAGCGCGGCCTGAGCAACACCGTCGAGGAATGGCTGCTCGCCGCCGAGTACGTGGTCAACCACGGCAATTCGAATGTCGTGCTCTGCGAGCGCGGCATCCGCACCTTTGAGACGAGCACGCGCAACACCCTCGATCTGAGCGCCGTCCCCGTCGTGAAGTCGCTCTCGCACCTGCCGGTGGTCGTCGACCCGTCCCACGCGACCGGGTATCGGCACCTGGTCGCCCCGATGGCGCTGGCAGGGCTCGCCGCCGGCGCCGACGGGTTGCTCATCGAGGTCCATCCCGACCCGGAGTCCGCCCTCAGTGACGGCGCCCAGTCGTTGACGCTGCCGATGTTCGAGGAGCTCATGGAACGGCTGCGTCGCCTCGCCGTGTCTTTGGATCGCCGCCTCGCGACGACGCCGTCACCGGAGGTGAGCGCGACCGGGGCTTAGCATGGCGCCACGTCCGCTCGTGCGGGCGATATCACGCCATGTTCAATCGCAAGCGCACGGCTTCGCCAGTGACCGACTCCGCGCCCGAGTCCACGCTCGGCTGCACGGTACGCGGATGCCCGAACGGCAACGCCACGCTGTGCCCGTACCGCGACCGTCGCGGGCACGAGTGCGGTTCCGCCTTCTGCCCGGACCACTCCGTCGTCGTCAACGGTGTTCGCTTCTGCCGGCGACACGCCGGCACGATGCGTGCGCTCGGCAGCCGGGGACGGCACCGCGCGGCGCTGCCAGATGTCGGCAACCGCGGCCCGTCGCTCGTCAACTTCATCGCCGACGAGGTGAACGACTTCATGGTGCATCTCCTGGAGACGGCGGCACGGCCTGACGAGCACGTGGTGGCAGACGCCGAGGTCGAGATGGCGTTCGACGCGGATCGCAACCCGCGATGGGAGCGTAGCTGGCGGCTCCTCGAGAGCACTGGGGTGCTCATGAAGATCACGGTCTCGGTGGACGACCGGCAGGATTCGACGGTGACCGTCCGGGTTGGGTCCGAGATGGTGGCCGACGGTGTGCCGCCGTGGGTTCAGCGCCACGCGCGCGGCGAGCTGACAACCGCTGCCGCTGACAAGGCCGAGCGCGAGCTCTTCTACCGGTTCATCCGAGAGAATGTGACCGCTGCCGTCAGCCAGCTCCGCGTCCGCGAAGAGCATCCGACCTGGGTCTGAGGCGCAGCTCGCCGAGCGCGGCATCACAGAATGCCCGCGGACTGCGCTAGGGCTCGGTCCCATCATGGAGCCGGGGGCTCACCAGCGGCCAGACGACCCCGACCGACGCGCCGCCGAGGTCAGATTCGCCGATCTCCCAACGGCCCTGCGTCGCTTTGACGACCGCGTCGCCGATGGCAAGGCCGAGCCCGGCTCCTTCGCCGTCGTTCGCTGCGCGACGAAACCGGTCGAAGATGAGCGCCCGCTGCTCAGCCGGGATCCCAGGACCCGAGTCTGCGACGGCAAGCCGAACCTGCGAGCCGTCGCGCGCCGAGGCGACGCGCACGCGCCCGTCGCAACCGGCGTGGCGGATTGCGTTGTCGAGCAAGACACCGATGAGCCGGTCCACCCATTCCGGCGGCGCCTGCACGAGCGCCGGTGCGCCCGCCTGCACGTCGAGCGTGACTCCGCGCTGCTCCGCGACTGGATGAAATCGCTGCGCCGAGGTTTCCGCGCTGGTTGCGAGGTCGACGGTCTCGTCCGGTGGCGGAGACGGCGACGCGTCGAAGCGCGCCAACCACAGCATGTCGTCCACCATGCGACGCAGGCGACGCGACTCGTCGAGGACGCGCTGCAACGCTTGTGTCTGTGTCCTCTCCTTCGCCGGTTGCGATAGCGCGAGCGACGCTTCGGCTTCGATCACCGAGAGCGGCGTGCGCAGCTCGTGTGACGCATCGGCGGTGAACTCGAGCTGGCGTTGATGCGCGCGTTCGATGGGACGGGCAGCGCGGCGGCCGATGATGAGGGCGCCGAGAAAGATGACGACAAGAAGCACGGGGCCGAGGCTCACCTCGGCGATGACGATCGTCTGCAGCGCGCGCGACACGCTCGTCAACGATTCGCCCACCACGATGCGTCCGCTGCTGACGTCCACGCCCGCGACGAGGAACTGCGTGCCGTTGATCGCGATGCTCTCCGGTTTGGTCACCGTGCGCGCTGTTGCGGGCAACGGCGGTGCTCCCGGACTCGACGTCGTCACGACGCGACGCGCATCGAGCTGCCACCCGACCAGTGGGTCGTCGAAGTCGGGCTCGGTGAAGGGCTTGTGCGAAGCCTCGGCGTGTAGCTGCGTGATGGCGGCGTTCAGCTTGTTCTCCGCGGATGCGTGAAGGTTGTGCTGGACGACCAGGTCAACACTGGCGCAGAGCACGGTCAGCGCCGCGGCAACCGCCGCAGTGGCCATCACGGCCACGCGCAATGCGTGACGGCGAGCCGCGCTCCTTTGTGGTCTCATCGCTCTGTCAGCCGGTATCCCGAACGGCGCATCCCCTCGACGGCACAACCGTGCGGGGCGAGCTTTGCCCGCAGTCGCGCCATGTGCACCTCGATCGCATTGGCGCTGATGGGTTCGTCGGTACGCGGCCACGCATGGCTCATCAAGTCGCGGCGGCTCACGAACAGCGGGGCTCTGCGCACCAGCAGATCGAGCAGTACGTACTCGGTCGGAGTCAGTGCGAGCGACGACGTGTCCACGCGCGCCTCGCGTCGCGCCGGGTCGATGATGAGCCGGCCGAAGTGCAACGATTCCGACGCAGTCACCGGTCGTCGCAGCAGCGCTCGGATGCGGGCCAGCAGCTCCTCGAAGTTGAACGGTTTGACCAGGTAGTCGTCACCACCTGCATCGAGTCCTGCGATGCGATCGGCGGGCGCGTCGCGCGCGGTGAGAATGAGCATCGGCGTCCGCAGTCCCTGCCGTCGCGCCACGGTGATCATCTCGACGCCGTCCATGCCGGGCATGCGCCAATCGATGATCGCCGCCGCGTAATCGTTGTAGCGCAGCAGTTCGAGCGCGTCGTCGCCGCGATGTGCGACGTCGAGGACGTACCCTGCGTGCTCCAGTCCGCGAGCCAGCACGTCGCAGAGCTTGGGATCATCCTCCGCAACCAGCAGCCGCATGCGCGCCGACCGGCGTGCCCGCTACGCGACGGGCGACGTGACGCGCGCTCCAATCACGTCGAGCATTCCGCCGAGCAGCGTCTCGCCGGCGATGGTATCCGCACCCGCGGCGAGCCGGCTGTGCGCGAGGGCCGTCGCGGCGAGGTCGATGACACGCAGCGCTCCAGCCGTGTCGAGGTCGTCGTCGATACGCTGCAGGAACTCGCGCCGCAAGGCACGTGCCTCGTCGGCGTCCACTGCCGAGCCGGCGCCCATCGCGCGCCCGAACGCGACTCGTCGGGTCTCCGCAATCGCAAGCTCCTCGTCCTCGTACTGCCAGCTCTCGCGATAGTGGTGTGCGGCGAGCATGAGGCGCACCGTCGCGCCATGCGCGCGGCGGAGCAGGTCGCGCACGAACACGAGATTGC
>JBHEMA010000140.1:0-4155 GCA_046262795.1 Candidatus Dormibacteria bacterium
CGGTGCGCTTCTACCTCGTCGCGATGATCTTCATCATCTTCGACATCGAGATCATCTTCATCTACCCCTGGGCCGTCGTGTTCCGGCAACTCGCGCTGTTCGGGCTCATCGAGATGGCCGTGTTCGCGTTGGCCGTCTTCGTGTCGTTCGTGTACCTCATCAGCAACGGCGCGCTCGACTGGGGTCCGGCGAAGCGGCTTCGCCCGCGCTCGGTGCCGACTGGCCGCTCCTCCGACGCGACCGTCCGCCGCGTCGGTCCTTCCGAGGCGGCGTAGGCGCGTGGGACTCGAGGATCTCCAGCACAACTTCCTGACGAGCAACCTCGACGCGCTCGTCCGCTGGGCCCGCAAGAACAGCGTGTGGCCGGCGACGTTCGGCCTCGCGTGCTGCGCCATCGAGATGATGGCGACAGGAGCTGCGCGCTACGACATGTCGCGCTTCGGCGCGGAGGTATTCCGCGCCTCGCCGCGCCAAGCGGACGTCATGATCGTCGCGGGACGCGTCTCGCAGAAGATGGCGCCGGTGCTGCGCCACATCTACGACCAGATGCCCGAGCCGAAGTGGGTGATCAGCATGGGCGCCTGCGCGTCGAGCGGCGGCATGTTCAACAACTACGCGATCGTGCAGGGCGTGGACAAGGTCGTTCCGGTCGACATCTATCTGCCCGGATGTCCGCCGCGTCCCGAAGGGCTGCTCGACGCGATCATCAAGCTGCAGAAGAAGATCGCCGGCGAACGCCCGGCGTCGTTGCTGGGATAGCGCCTCCGCGTGCCTGAGGCTGCGCCGGCCGCCAACCCCCGTCTGGCAAATGGGACGCGCGCCGTTGATTTGCTGCAGCGCGAGTTGCCGGATGCCGTGATCCGCCGCACCGTGGCGCACGGTGACGAGGTGGTGTGGGTGCCGCGCGAGCGCATCGTCGCGGTCGTCACGCTGCTGCGCGACCATCCCGAAGGTCTCTACAAGGTGCCGGTGTTCGTCACCGCCGTCGACTGGCCGGACCGTGAACCGGAGGAACCGCGCTTCGACATCGTCTACCAGCTGCGCTCGCGGCAGTACAACGACACCTGCCGTCTCATCGTGCAGGTGTCCGAGGACGACGCCCACGTACCGACGCTGGAAAAGGTGTTCGCGGGCATGGATTGGCACGAGCGTGAGTGTTACGACCTCTACGGCATCATCTTCGACGGTCACCATGGACTGAGACGCATCCTGCTGCCGGACGACTGGGAGGGGCATCCGCTGCGCAAGGACTATGTGTCGTTCGGTGAGCCGATTGCGTTCACGCATAACCTCGAGTGGGCGCTGCCCGAACAAGAGCGGCCGCGCGACTTGCCGGGGGAAACCCGGTGACCGCGCGCACTTTGTCAACCCTTCCCCTCGGCGCGCTGAAGCGCGCCGGGTTCGCTTCGTTCACGGAGTCGCCGGGGTGACCGCGCTTCCTCCGGTGCAGCACCCTCCGCAGCGCGATCGCGCGTCGGAGGAATACGACCACGGGCGCGAGATGCTCGGCGTCGACACCGCTGCCGACGCGGTGGACTTGGTGCAGCTCGACGACAGCACGATGGAGCTCAACATGGGCCCCATGCACCCGTCAACGCACGGGGTGCTACGACTGGTGCTCGAGCTCGATGGCGAGGTCGTGAAGCAGTGCAAGCCGGACATCGGCTTCCTGCACACCGGATTCGAGAAGGACTTCGAACGGCAGAGCTACCTGCGCGCGATCCCGTACACGGACCGCATGGACTACCTGTCACCGCTGTTCAACAACCTCGGCTTCTCGCTGGCGGTTGAGCGGCTGCTGTGCATCGAGGTGCCACCGCGTGGGCAGTACCTGCGCGTGATCATGTGTGAGCTGACGCGCATCGCATCGCACCTGCTCTGGTATGGGACGAGCGCGCTCGATCTCGGCGCCACCACACCATTTGTGTACGCGTGGCGCGATCGCGAAAAGATCCTTGATATCAACGAGCTGGTGAGCGGGGTGCGCATGCACACATCGTTCATCAGAGTAGGCGGCCTGCTCGCCGATGTTCCCGAGGAATTTCACGGGCTCGTCGCCGATGTCATCGAGACGTTCCCGCGGCGCATCGACGAGCACGAGCTGCTCATCACCAAGAACCCCATCTGGCGCGAACGCACCATCGGCCTGGGCGTGATCACGCCTGAGGACGCGATGACATACGGGGCCAGCGGTCCCGTGCTGCGCGGCAGCGGCGTGCCCTACGACCTGCGCAAGGCGCATCCGTACAGCTCGTACGATCACTTCGATTTCGACGTGCCGATCGGCCGCAGTGGCGACGTGTACGACCGCTACCTCGTGCGCATGCAGGAGATGCGTGAGTCGCTCAAGATCATCAAGCAGGCGTTCGACCACCTGCCAGGCGGTCCGGTGAACACGTCGGACCGCCGCGTCGCGCTGCCACCGCGCAACGAGATCAACACGAGCATGGAGTCGCTCATCCACCACTTCAAGCTCGTGACCGAAGGCACGCGGCCACCGGCGGGTCAGGTGTACCAGGCGGTGGAGTCGCCGCGGGGTGAGCTCGGCTTCTACCTCGTGAGCGACGGCAGCAACCGGCCGTACCGCTGCAAGGTCCGCGCACCGTCGTTCAGCAACCTGGCCGCGCTGCCTCACATCGTGCACGGCGAGCTCATCGCCGATGTGGTGGCCTGCATCGGCAGCATCGACATCGTTCTGGGGGATGTAGATAGATGATCTATCGACGGCGCAGCCAGGGCGGGGGATCTGCCCCCTCCCTGAGCGTCAAGCCATGAGCCTCAGCGCTGAGACGCGCGAGACGATCGAGCGCGCCCGCGATCGCTACCCGCACGCGCGCAGCGCCATCCTGCCCTCGCTCTGGGCGCTGCAGCACGAGCACGGCCACCTGACGAGCGAGGGGATGGCCGAAGTGGCGACGTTGCTCGGCGTCACGCCGAGTGAGGTCGAGGCGGTGGCCACCTTTTATTCCATGTACTTCCAGAAGCCGCACGGACGCCACGAGGTGCTCGTCTGCATCAACGTGTCGTGCGCGCTGCGCGGCGCCGACGCCATCGTCAGCCATCTCGAGCACACGCTTCACTGCGCATCAGGCGCGACCACGCGCGACGGCGAGTTCACCTGGGCAAGCACGGTCGAGTGTCTCGGCGCGTGCGGCGGTGCCCCGGCGATGCAGGTCGATCATCGTTTCGAGGAGAACCTCACGCCGGCGCGTGTCGATGACATCCTGCAGCGTGTCCGCGCGGGTGACGGCAACGGTCACCTCGGGGGCGCGCAGGCCGCTGGGCGCAGTGGCGCGATGGTCCAGCCCCCGGGTCCGCACTCGAAGCATCAACGGCGGCCGGACGGTCAACCCGAGCGTTGACACCCACCCGATAGCATTCAGCCCTCGGATGGCGGAGTACAGGCTGCTCACGAAGGACTTCGGCACCGAGGGGCTCGAGACGCTTGCCGTCTACGAGCGGACCGGCGGCTATCAGGCGCTGCGTGACGTCTTCAAGAAGTTCACGCCCGAGGCGCTCATCGAGGAGGTCAAAACCAGCGGCATCCGCGGTCGCGGTGGCGCCGGCTTCCCGACGGGAACCAAGTGGTCGTTCCTGCCCAAGGGCGTCATGCCGCGCTACCTCTGCTGCAACGCGGACGAGTCCGAGCCCGGATGCTTCAAGGACCGCTACCTCATCGAGAAGAGCCCGCATCAGCTGATCGAGGGACTGCTGCTCGCCTCGTATGCCATCCAGTCGAACACCTCCTTTATCTATATCCTCGGCGAGTACCGCGACCAGCGGCTCCTGCTCGAGCGGTGTGTCGAGGAGGCGCGGGAGGCCGGGTTCATCGGCAAGGACATCCTCGGGAGCGGGTTCGACTGCGAGGTGATCGTCCACGGCGGCGCCGGCGCTTACATCTGCGGCGAGGAAACGGCGCTGCTCGATTCGCTCGAGGGCTATCGGGGCCAGCCCCGGCTCAAGCCGCCGTTCCCGGCGATCAAGGGCCTCTACGGGCAGCCGACGGTGGTGAACAACGTCGAGACCCTGTGCAACCTGCCGCACATCGTGTCCCGCGGCGGCGAGTGGTTCAAGTCGCTCGGGGTCGAGGGGAGCACCGGGACGCGTGTGTTCTGCTGCAGCGGCCACATCAATCAACCGGGCTCGTACGAGATG
>JBHEMA010000141.1:0-4724 GCA_046262795.1 Candidatus Dormibacteria bacterium
CCAGCGCCTCCCAGATGGAGCCCTCGGCGAGCTCGCTGTCACCGCACAGTGCCCACACGTGGTAGGGGAGTTTGTCGAGCTTGCGGCCGGCGAGCGCAACGCCCACCGCAACCGGGAGTCCCTGACCGAGCGAGCCGGTGGCGACGTCGACCCATGGGATGGCCGGCGTCGGATGGCCTTCCAGCCGCGAGCCGAACGTGCGGTACGTCATCAGCTCCTCGTCGGTGATCGCGCCGCACGCCTTGTACAGCGCGTAGAGGAGGGGAGACGCGTGCCCCTTGGAGAAGATCAGATGGTCGTTGTTGGGCTGCTTCGGATCATTGAAGTCGTAACGCAGGTGGCGCGCCGCGAGGACGGCGATGAGGTCCGCGGCGGACATGCTGGACGTGGGATGGCCGGAGCCGGCCTTCGTGCTGGCGCGGATCCCGTCGACCCTGAGCTGCTGGGCGACCTCGCCGACGGCGTCGAGGCCTGGGAGGGTTCGCTCATCGAGGGACCGGGTCGTCACCATGCGTCATCTCCTGCCTCTTGTCCTGCCCACTGCGCTTCCATGATCGCGCGATGGGAGGCTTGTCCGCAGTTCACCCGGCGAGTTAGCGACGCTGCTTCAAGTGACCGGCGCCAACAAACCCCAAGTGAAGTGGCACGCCCGGCAGGAGTCGAACCTGCAGCCTTTTGGTCCGTAGCCAAACGCTCTATCCATTGAGCTACGGGCGCGCGCCTCGGTCTGCTAGCTGCTGCTCGTAGCAGGTGCCGCAGGCTTTGTCACATTTTGCAGCTTCAGCCATGGTGCCGTCGAGCACCGAGGTCGGCACCGTCGACCACCGTCGCATCAGAGTCGGGTCGTGTGACCGTACCAACCGAATTGCCCGAAGGTGCCTTTGCGCGGAGCAGCCGCTCGAGGGTGCGCATCCGATGGCAATTCGCGCACACGAGTTCACACTTCGCCGCTTCCTCGAGCACTTTGGTTGTCGAATGGCGACGGCCCCGGCTGACGTTGAAGAGCTTCTCGCCGCGGACGTGATCGAAGTCCATTGCGCACGTCGGGAAAACGCCGCCGCAGTCTGCGCAGTGTGCGGTCTTGAGCTTTCTGAGCCACTCACGAACCTTCGCGTGAGATCTTTGCCTGGCGCGATTCGCCTTCGCAAGGTACATCTCGCGATTCGCTTCGTAATGCTCGCGCATGTACGTCCGCTGGCATTGCTGGCAGTAGGTTTGGCGCCCGTCTCGTCGTGAGCGATTCGGTGTGAAGGCTGCCAACGGGAGCCACGCGTGACACCGGGAGCATCGTTTCATGCAACGCAGTATACCAAACAAACGTTCGTATTTGCACGGACAAAACGCGGACAATGTTTGCCCTGAGCGCCGTGCTGCTACCGTCCTCGCGCGATGCTCGGTGCCGGACTCATCCTCTTCCTTGCAGCGCTGCAGGGCGCGACGGAGCTCTTCCCCGTCTCATCGCTGGGGCACGCCGTCGTCGTCCCACCGCTGTTGCACATCAGCTTCAACGAGACCGACCCGGCGTTCGTGCCCATCCTGACGATGCTGCACCTCGGCACCGCCGCGGCACTCATCGTTCTCTATCGCGGCGAGTGGTGGCGAATCGTCAAAGGTTTTGTGCGCGCAGCCATCAACGGCGCCATCCAAACCGACGACGAACGGCTCGCGATGATGCTCGTCGTCGGCACCATCCCGACTGGACTTGTCGGTTTCTTCTTTCTCAAGCCGCTGAGCGAACTCTTCGGCAACCCGCGCGCGTCCGCCGCGTTTCTCGTCGTCAACGGCGCGATCCTCTTCGCCGCCGAGCTCTACCGCCGTCGCGACGAGCGGCGTCAGCGACGCGTCCGCAACCCAAGCCAACGACCGACGCACGAACCGGGCGACAACGAGTACAGCGGCATCAACACGCTCACGCTCGGTCGCGCGCTCGTCGTCGGCGCCTGCCAGATCGCGGCGCTCTTCCCCGGCATCTCGCGTTCGGGCGTCACCATGGCTGCCGGCCTCGTCGCCGGGCTGCGCCACCAGGAGTCCGCGCACTTCGCCTTCCTCCTGGCGACACCGATCATCCTCGCCGCCGGGCTCCTGGAAGTGCCCACCCTCGGCGGCAACGCGCCGACCGCCGGCATCGCCGCAGCCGCCGCGGTGCTCGCCGGCGTGGTGTCGTACGTCAGCGCGCGCTTCCTGCTGCGCTATTTGCGCATCGGCCGCCTCGACCCCTTCGCCTACTACTGCGCGGCGCTCGGCGCCGCCGGGCTAGTCTTGCTGCGATGAAACCGAACGCAGCCGCCGCCATCGCGCTCGTCGTTCTCGCCGTCGTGTTCGCCGCCCTCGCCGTCTTCTACTTCACGACGAAGACGAGCCTGCTCGCCAGCGACACCGGCATCCACTACAAGCACGCGAGCCTGTTCGCCGCGCTCGCCGTCCTGGCGCTGGTCGCCGCGAACTTCGCCCGGCGCGGCACGGCGTCCCGCGGCGTCCGCTAAACACCCACAGACCCCCCAGCGCGAAGCCGCGTAACCACCGCCGCCCTCGGGCGTTCCCTCCGCAGCACCTACCGCTTGGAGGGACACGACCCATGGCACGCATCCTTCACGTGATGCGGGTGGCTGGGCGGGATCAGCCACATGACGACGCCGCGGTGGCCATGCTCGCCCAGCAGGCGCTCGCAGTCGCCTTCGGCCCGGCCGCCGACGCAATGAGCATTCGTGCCGACCGCGGAGTGCTGACGCTCCGCGGCGAGGTCGAGCACATCGACGACATCGCCGGCTACGAGTACGTTGCGCGACAGGTGCCCGGCGTGCGCGACGTCGACAACCTGCTTCGCCTGCGGTTGAGCGGCCGCGGCCTGCGCGCACGGGTGCAGCCCGCCTAGCTCTGCTAGCGTCGGGCGGCGATGAGCCTCCCGCTGGTTCCACCGCTCGAGCCGATGCTGGCCAAGGCGCAGCCGGACATTCCGCGTGGCGACCGCTGGCTCTACGAGCCGAAGTGGGACGGGTTCCGCGCCATCGTCTACCGCGACGGCGACTCCGTCCGCATCCAGAGCCGCAACGCGCTGCCCCTCGAGCGGTACTTTCCCGACCTCGTCGAGCCGCTCCATGCCGCGCTGCCGCAGCGTGCCGTCGTGGACGGCGAGATCGTCATCGCCGGTGAGCATGGCCTTGACTTCGACGCGCTGCAGCTGCGGCTGCATCCCGCCGCGTCGCGCGTGAAGATGCTCGCCGAGCAGGCGCCGGCATCCATGGTGCTGTTCGATCTGCTCGCACTCGATGACCGCGATCTGCGCAGCACGCCGCTGCAGGCGCGCCGTCAACGGCTCTGCGAGTCACTGGACGCGACCACGACGGTCGGCATCACGCCCCAGACCGATTCACCCGACGAGGCCGGTTGGTGGTTCGAGCGATACGAGGGCGCGGGCCTGGACGGGATCGTCGCCAAAGACGGCGCAGGTGAGTACCGTCACGGTGAACGCGGCTGGGTAAAGGTGAAGCACCTGCGCACCGTGGACACGGTGGTCGGTGGCTTCCGGCCGCTGACGAAAGGCGAGGGCATCGGCTCGTTGCTGCTCGGTCTGTACGGCGACGATCGCGAGCTGCACTTCGTCGGTCACACCTCGGGCTTCAGCGCCGGTGAGCGTCGCGAAATCCTCGCACAGCTGGGACCGCTCATCGGCGGCGAGAGCTTCGGCCACGGCCGGACGCCCGGAGGTCCCAGCCGCTGGAATCGTGGCGCCGAAGCTGCGTGGACCGCCGTGACGCCGAAGCTCGTCTGCGAGGTGTCGTTCGACCACCTGCAGGGTCCGCGCTTTCGTCATGCCGCACGCTTCCTCCGCTGGCGTCACGACAAGAAGCCGCGCGACTGCACCTTCGACCAGCTAGCGCCGCCCGAAGCGTTCGCGCTCGAGGACATCGTCGTCACGCCCGCGCGGTGACTCGATGGCGATGATCACGCACCCACCTCGGTGATCGATCGCGCCACGTGTGAGTCGCTCGACGAGCGCGATCCCTTGCGCGACTTCCGCGAGCTGTTCGACGTCGACGACGACATCGTGTACCTCGACGGCAACTCACTCGGCCGTCCGCCGCGCGCCGCGCGGGAGCGCATCGACGCCGTCGTCGGCGACGAGTGGGCGAGGGGCCTCGTTCGCAGCTGGACGGATGCGGGTTGGATGGACGCCCCGCTGCGCACCGGCGCCTGCATTGCCCGTGTGATCGGCGCTCACCCGGATGAGGTCGTGGTCGGCGACAGCACATCGGTGTGTCTTTTCAAGTTGATGACGGCAGCGCTGCGAGCACGGCCGCAACGTCCTGTCGTGGTGACCGAGGACGAGAACTTCCCCACCGATCTGTACGTCGCGGGCGCCGTGACGCAGGTGCTCGAGGGGCGACAGCTTCGTCACGTCCCTCGGCGCAATCTCGGCGACGCGATCGACGACGACACCGCTCTTGTGACGCTCACGCATATCGACTTTCGCAGCGGCGACGCGCACGACCTTGTATCCATGACGCGCGCGGCGCACGCGCACGGAGCGCTCATGCTGTGGGATCTGTCGCATTCCGCGGGCGCTGTCACCGTCGACATTGACGATGCAGATGCAGACCTCGCCGTCGGTTGCGGTTACAAGTACCTGAACGGCGGACCCGGTGCCCCGGCGTACATGTTCGTGCGGCGTGATCTGCAGACGTCGCTGTCGAACCCCATGCCCGGATGGCTCGGGCACGAAACGC
>JBHEMA010000142.1:0-4543 GCA_046262795.1 Candidatus Dormibacteria bacterium
GCGTGCCGCCGTTCTGCTGGATTGCGTTCTTGACCGCGGTGAGGACGATGTTCATCGCGTCGTACGCATTGGCCGAGTAGGCACCTGGAGCCGAGCCGAACGCCGACTGGTAGGCGCTCGCGAAGCTCGCCGCCGAGCTCAACTTGGTCGCGTCAGGCGATGCGGTCGTCGAGTAGGCTCCCGCCGCAGCGCTGCCGGCGTCGGTGAGGAACTCCTTGTCCTGGATGCCGTCACCGCCCATGTAGATGACGTTGCTGCCGAGGCCTGCCGACGACATCTGCGACTTCAGCTTGCCGCCGCCGTTGCTGGCGGTGCCGCCGAAGAAGATGATGTCCGCACCCTTGCTCGCAGCCTGCTGCAGCTCGCTGGTGAAGTCGGTCGTCGTACCAGGAAGGCTCGCCGTGCCGACCACCGTGCCACCGCCCTTGGTGAAGTCGGTGGAGAAATTCTGGGCCAGGCCCTGCCCGTAGGTCTCCTGGTCGTCGAACACGAACGCCTTGCTGGCGCCGAGCGACTTGGCCTCCTCGGCGAGTCCAGCCGACTGGCTGATGTCCGTCGTGCAGACGCGGAAGAACGTGATCTTTCCGGTGGGCCGCAGCGACTGGGTGTTGATCGTCGAGTTGCTCCCAGGCTTCGTCAAACCGGGGTTCGTGCACGAGGGGCTGATCTGCGTCAGATCGGCGTTGTTTGCGATCGGCATCTCCGCCTGGCACACGCTGGAGTTGAACGGACCGACGACGCCCACGACTGCCGAGTTGGCCGCCAGTGCGGTCATGTTGGCCGCGCCCTGGTTCGGGTCGTGTTTGCCGAGAGCGACAGAGGCGTCGTCCTTGGTGATGAGGTTGACGGTGCAGCCGTTGAGCAGCTTGTTCGAGTTGGCCTGGGTGACCGCAAGCTGCGCGCCGTTCTGCGTGGGCTGTCCATCCGATGCATCCGAGCCGCTGGTCGGAAGCTCTGTCGCCACCGTCACCGTGCCGGTGCAGGAGGAGCTGCCTCCACCCCCTCCGCTGCTGGTGCCGCAGGCTGACAGAGGCGCCAGGACCGCGAGTGCTGCCAAAGAGAAGAACCCTAGGGTTCGGTTTTGCATGCCGACCTCCGCTTAGGTTGGGGGAACCGCTGATGTGACGCCCCTGTGTACACGTCCCGTCTGCGCGTTGTCAATCAACTTTCGGGGGAAAGCGGCGGGTAAGGGTCAATTCGTGTACTGACACCGATTGAGAGTGTGGTAGAGATGGGCAGTGATCCTCGCCGCGCTTGCGAGCGCTCTCGCCCTGATCTTCGCCGCGGTCGTCGCCGGCCGGTTCTCGCGGAGCCGCCGCCCCGCCTTCGCCGCGTGGACGCTCGGGCTTCTGATCTTCAGTGGAGCGGCGGCGTTTCAGGCGGCGGGTGAAGCAGGCGGCTTCAGCCAGGTCACCTTCCGCGGCTTCTACCTGCTCGGTGGCGCTCTCGGCGTCATCTATCTCGCCCTGGGCACCGTCTTCCTGCTTGCCCCGAGCCGTGTTGCCTGGGTGTGCGCCGCAGTCCTGGCCGTGATCACCGTCGTGCTCGCGGTGGACGCCGCGGTCATCCCCGTCGACCAGTCGCTGCTGTCGACTCCGGCCGGCGTCCTTGGCGGCACGACGCAGCATCCGACGTTTCCGCAGGGAAGCCCGCTCTATATCGGTGTGGTCTTCCTGAACATCATCGGCACGATCGTGCTCGTCGCCGGTTCCGCCTGGTCCGCATACCGGTACTTCCGCCAGCGCGCGGGCATCGACCGCGTCGTGTGCAACCTCCTGCTCACAGCCGGAGCGCTGATCATCGCGTACGGGTTTTCCGCCGCCAAGACGCTCGGTGTCGGGTCACTCGACGTGCTCGGCGCCTACGAGGCCGCCGGCATCGCCGTGATGTTCGCCGGGTTCCTCAGTCTTGGGCGCATCGGGCAGCGGAACCCGCAGGGGTCGCCGGTGCGATCCCCGGCGCCGACAGCGGCGGGGTCCGCGGACTGATGAGCACCGCTGCGCCGGTGAGCGCCGCCGTCTGGCGTGACCGCGACGCCGAGCTCATCTCGCCCGCGTACGGCAGGTATTCCAACCTCGTCGTCGACTCAGCGGAGGGAACGTTGCTGCACACCGTCGACGGGCGCTCCGTCCTCGACTTCGGTTGCGGCATCGGTGTCACCAACCTCGGCCACCGTCATCCCGTGGTCACCGCTGCCGTGCACCGTCAGGTGGATCGTTACTGGCACACGTCGGTGACCACGCTTCACACCGCGATGATCGATGCGGCGTCGGCGCTGCTCACGGTCATGCCCGAGACGCTCGACCAGGTGTTCTTCACGAACAGTGGCGCCGAGGCGATCGAGAGCGCGCTGAAGCTCGCACGCCGCAGCACCGGACGCAGCGACATCATCGCGTTCCGCGGCGGCTTCCACGGCCGCACGTACGGAGCCCTGTCGTTGACCGCGAGCAAGGCGCGCTATCGCAACCGCATGGGGCCGTTCCTTCCGGGCGTGCACCACGTGCGCTATCCCTACTGCTTCCGCTACTGCTCGCACCGTCCGGACGAGCCGTGCGACATCGCCGCGGGGAAGGACATCGACGAGCTCTTCGCCACCACGGTGCCACCCGATTCCGTTGCGGCGATCGTGGTCGAGCCCGTGCTCGGCGAGGGCGGGTATGTCGTCCCGCCGCGCACCTTCCTGCCCTCGCTACGCGCGCTTTGCGACGAGCACGGCATCCTGCTCATCGTCGACGAGGTGCAGACGGGTTTCGGTCGCACCGGCCGGTTCTGGGGTTTCGAACACACGCGAACGCTCCCGGACATCGTGTGCATGGCGAAGGGCCTCGGCAACGGCATGCCCATCTCGGCGGTCGTCGCCAGTCACCGGCTGATGAGCGCGTGGAACCCAGGCGAGCACGGCGGTACGTATGCCGGCAACGCGGTTGCGTGCGCGGCGGCGGAGGCCGTGGTCAACACACTCGTGAAGGAACATCTCGCCGAACGCGCCGCAACGCTGGGTGCACGCATCCTCGAGCGCGCGCGAGGCTGGCAGGCGTCGATGCCCGAGCTGGCTGACGTGCGCGGGCTCGGATTGATGATCGGGCTCGAGTTCATGCAGGACGGCAGGCCGGCGCATCACCTGGTTGCACACATCCAGCGTCACGCACTATCCAACGACCTGCTGTTCCTCACTTGCGGCATCGACGACAACGTGATCCGTCTGTTGCCGCCACTGACGGTGTCCGAAGACGAGCTGGAGCGTGGCCTGACCATCCTCGAGAACGCGATGCACTCGGAGGAAAGGCGATGACCGTTGCGACCGCGGTCGAGACGGGCAACCACATTGCCGGCAAGCGCGTCGCTGCACGCGAAGGCCGCACGTTCGAGTCGCGCAATCCGGCGCACACCGGTGAAGTCGTCGGTGTGTTCGCGCGCAGCAGCGCAGCCGATGTCGACGCAGCGGTGCAGGCCGCACGCGAGGCGTTCAATGGCTGGCGCAACACGCCGTGGCCGCGGCGCGCAGAGATCATTCTTCGCGCCGCTGAGCTGCTCGAGGCGCGCAAGGAAGAGCTGGCGCGACTCATGACGCGGGAGATGGGCAAGGTGCTCACGGAAGCGCGCGGCGACGTGCAGGAAGCGATCGACATGGGCAAGTTCATCGCGGGCGAGGGCAGGCGTGCCTTCGGCGAGACGGTGCCGAGTGAGCTGCGCCACAAGTGGGCGATGACCATGCGGCAGCCGTTCGGCGTCGTCGGCTGCATCACGCCGTGGAACTTCCCCATCGCCATTCCCTCGTGGAAGATCTTCCCCGCGGTGATGGCGGGCAACACCGTCGTCTTGAAGCCCGCCGAGGACACGCCCTTGTGCGCGCTGCGTTTCGTGGAAGCGCTCGAAGAGGCGGGTCTACCGGCCGGTGTTGTGAACGTTGTTTTCGGGTACGGCGAGGAGGCGGGCGATGCGGTCGTGCGGCATCCCGACGTGCGTGCGATCTACTTCACCGGGAGCGTCGACACCGGACGCATCGTGTCGGAGACGTGCGGACGGCTGTTGAAGAAGTGCTCGCTCGAGCTCGGGGGCAAGAACGCAATCGTCGTGCTCGCCGACGCAAACGTGGAGCTTGCGGTCGAGGGTGCGCTGTGGGGCGCGTTCGGAACTTCGGGCCAGCGCTGCACGGCGTCGTCACGGTTGATCGTGCAGCAGGACGCGCTTGACGAGTTCAGCGAGCGGCTGGTCGATCGCGCCGCGAAGCTGCGCCTCGGTGATGGGCTGCAGGAGAACGTGGACGTCGGTCCGGTGATCAACGAAACCCAGCTGCAGCGCATCCACTCGTACACGACTGTTGGTCTCGACGAAGGCGCGCGGCTTGCGCTCGGCGGTGAGATCGCACGCGACGGTCAGCTCGCCGACGGTTGGTTCTACCGACCGACCGTGTTCAGCGAGGTCACACCTTCGATGCGCATCGCCCAGGAGGAGATCTTCGGTCCGACCGCGGTGATCATGCCGGTCGGTTCGTTGGACGAGGCGCTCGAGGCCGCGAATTCGACGCAGTACGGGCTGAGCC
>JBHEMA010000143.1:0-7100 GCA_046262795.1 Candidatus Dormibacteria bacterium
ACGAAGATGCCGATGAGTGCGTACGTCACCGTGGGTTGCGTGACCGTGGCGCGCCGGACGGGAGCTGCGTAACCACCGGCGACCGCCTGGCGCTCCGCGAGATCGACGGCCGCGAGCGTCGGGACGGTGCCGCCGTCACGCACGTGCCGGGCGCGTGCGCGCAGATCGGTCAACGACGGCATACCACCCGGAATCGGCAGCACCACAGCGGCGTTGCCGTGTTCGACGTCGATCCATGCGGCGCCGACCCGCACGGGGTCACCCGCCGCAGCGCTCGCCATGATGCTGCCCGTGACCGGGCGCAGCGCGACGAGCAGCACATCGCACGACGCCGCGCCTTGCTGCTGCAACCGCTCGCGTCCCCAGCGACGTGCCGCCTCGCAGCGAGCGGCGAGGTCACGACCGGCAGTCTCCGGATCCGCCGGCGGCGTGTAGAAGGCGACCAGCGCAGCGCGCGGTCCGGTCCAGGTCGCGGCGGCGAGCTCGTATGCGTGTCCAAGCGCGCTCAATCGGCTGTCACGGCTGTCGGCGAGGCGCATGCGATAGCGCGTGACGAGGTCATACGCAACCAGCAGCGCGACGGGACTGGGCCCGGGTGGCGCCTCGTCGGCCGGCGAGGCGACCTGCCCCGGGGCGTCTGTCACGAACCCAGTCTACAAAGGCGGCTATCGCCACTCTCGTGGCACAGTGGCGGCGCCATGCCGCCGCAACGTTCGCGCCTCACGCTCGGCGCGCTGCATCGCACGCTGACGCAGCTCATCGCGCCGGGACCGGGGCGCAGCGTGTCCGTTCACTTCGAGCAGCGGTCGGCGACAGCGCATGAATCTGACCGCATAGACAGCCCGGATCTCTTCGTCACTCGCCGCTTCGACGCGCGGCTCGCGATCGACCGCGGCGCCGTCGTCGACGCGGATCTGCGCAGCTCCGGCATGGCACGCCACTCGCACGCGTGGATCAGCATCGTGGACGCACCCGACGGGTATCGCTACACCACCGACGTCGTGCACTTCGGCCGGCTCGGGGGACGCCTCGAGCTCTTCGATGTCGCGCGCTTTCAGCGACGCCTCGACGGCATCCCGGTCGACGACGTCATCGTCGACGACGTCAACGACAACGGACACAGCGTCGTCGTGCTCGACATGGAGGTGGAGCAGCAGAGGTTCGCGCGGTTGATCAGCATGTTCGCGGCCGCGGACGCAGACCATGGCGACGATCTCGACCTGCGCTCGTTCTCATTGTCGTTGAGCGCGAGCGATGACGTGTCGCTCGATTATTGGTGGTCACTTGCGGGCGCCGAGCCCGTCGACGGCGAAGCGTACCGGCACACCGTCGCGTGTCACGTGCGCGTGAGCGTCAAACCGGAGCCGGTTGCACGACCGGAGCCGCCGCGGCTCGACGCGTCGCTGCCTGAACTGCACCACATCGACGACGTGTGGGCGCTCGCGCGCCAAACGACCTCGGCAACGGCGAGCTGACGGCGCGTCCCTATCCCTGCGGCGGCGTTGGCACCGGCGGCGGAGTCGGTACCGCGGGCGCTGAGGGCGACGGCGACGGCGAGGGCGCGGGTTTCGGCGGCGGGTTGGTGCCGATGTACACGCACGGATTGCTCGGATCCGGCGCCGGGCCCCAGTAGTAGCAGCTGCCCTGCTGGTTCTGCGTACCGGGAAGGAAGAAGTCCGCGTTGTCGCCGTTGCCCGACGCAACCACGTTGGCGGGGCGCGTGTACCACTCTGCCGGCGAGTTCCCCAGCACTGCTGACATGTAGTCGTGCCAGATCGGTGCCGCGCCGGTGATACCGGACGCGATGCCGTTCAACGAGCCGCACGGGCCACCGTCCGCCAGCGCGTTGCCACCGTTCGGACACGTCGGTGTGGGATTGCCAACCCACACCGCCGTCAGCAGCGACGGCGTCCACCCGACGGTGAGGTTGTCCTGGAAGAACTCTCCGGTTCCCGTCTTGGCGCTGACACGACGGTTTCCCAGCGTGAGCAAGCCGTGCGCACCGAACTCCTGCTGGCGGTTGGAGTCGTTGCTCGTGATCTCGTTCACGATGAACGCGACGTTGTCGGGAACGACCTGGACGCCGGACTTGGTCGCGTCGTACGCCCACAGCTGTTTGCCGGACGCAGCGCTCGTGATCTTCGTCACCGGAGTTGCCCCATGGTGCATGCCGAGATCCGCAATGGTCGATGCGCCGTCGGCGAGGTCGAGCAACGAGATGCCGCACGCGAAACCACCGAGCGTTGCCGACCACTGCGTCGGCGCCGGCATGTTCTCGACCACGCCACCATTGCCGTCTGAGCACGTGTTGCTGAGATCGGTGATGCCGGACGCCAGCTCGAGGTTGTTGATGTACGGGATCCCAGTGCCGTACTCCACCTTGACAGCGGGCACGTTCAACGAGTTGCCAAGGCATGTCTTCAACACGCACGTACCGTGCCAGCGGCGGTCGTAGTCCAGCGGCGAGTAGGGTGCGCTTCCCGGCACCGGGAAGGAGAAGGGCGCGTCGAGGATCGGCGTCGTCATCGTGTAGCGCCCGGACGCGATCGCCGCGGTGTACGTGAACAGCTTGACGGACGAGCCCGGCGTCACACCGGCGGTTGCCATGTTGAGCTGTCCGACGTGCGGATCGCCGTTGTCCCACGCGCCGACCATGGCGAGCACCTCGCCGTTGCGTGGATCCATCGAGACGAGCGACGCGTCGTGCATGTTGAATCTGTCGCCATTCGACGCAACTTGGTCGTGCACCGTCTGCTGCGCCTGTGCTTGCTTACCCGGATCGAGCGACGTGTAGATGCGCCATCCGCCGGGGTTGAGGAACGCGTTGCCGAAGTGATCGCCGAGCCAGCTCTTGAGGAAGCTGACGAATGACTGGTCGATGTAGCCGGCGGCCAGCGACGGTTCCGCTTCGGTCCACGAGTGGAACGTGAGCTTTTCGGCGAACGCTTGGTTCGCCTGTGCTTGCGTGATGTCGCCGTTGCTCACCATCGCGTTGAGCACCGTTTGCTGACGCTGCTTGGCGACCTTCACGTTTGTCACCGGGTTGTAGTACGAAGGTGATTGCGGCAGTCCGGCGAGCATTGCCGACTGCGCCAGGTCGAGCTTGGTCGTGTCGGTCTGGAAGTACATCTCCGCCGCGGATTCGATCCCGGTCGCCTGGTTGCCGTAGAACACGCGGTTGAGGTACATCTCGAGCACCTGGTCCTTGCTGAACTCGGCGGCGATCTCGTTGCCGAGGACGATCTCCTTGATCTTGTAGTCGAGGCTGCGCGCTGACGTGGGGCCGAGCAGGTTGCCGCCCTCGAGACTCAACTTGGCGAGCTGCTGCGTGATCGTCGACGCACCCTGCGTCGATCCACTGTGGGTGACGTTGTTGACGCCCGCCTGCACGAGTCGCGGCAGGTCCCACGATCCCTCGTCGAAGAAGTGGCGGTCCTCCACGTCGACGGTGGCCAGCCGCACCCAGCGCGAGATGCTCGACAGCGCCACGTGCGCGTGCCGCGTGTCACCGTGGAAGACATAGATGAGCTTGCCGGTGGCGTCGTAGACGTAGCTGTCGAGCGGCGGCTCCATGTCGGAGACGGTCGCTGCGTCGGGGAGCTGCGCCTTATAGATGTTGTAACCGGCGAACGCGACCCCGACCACCGTCGCGCTCAGGGCGGAGAAGACGGCGAGTGCGAAAAGAAGGAGCCGTGCGATGCGGCGGCGACGCGGCCGCAGCACGCGCCGGTACACACTCGCGCGACGCCGGCGCGACCCCCGGGCGGCGGCGTCGCCGGCGCGCCCCGCGGCGTTGCCGTTGCGGTGGAGGCCGCCGTTGCCGTTGCCCAGACGCTGTCCATTGCCTCCACCCAGGCGGGCGCGGCGACGGCGCGGGAGATCAGGAGGTGTGGTGCTCACAGCGGTGGTCTCGGCGGCAGCGCGCGAAAACGCGTGACAACAGTCAAACGGGACGTCGAATTGGGGGTTACGTCGGTCGGAAGGTGACGGCCAGGACAAAGAGGGCGACGAATACGGCGAGGACAACCGCCCCGAGGATCAGGGCGCTGTTGCCCTCTTCGAGCCAGAAGGGCCCGACCCGCCGCCGATCTCGCGGCCCCTCGTCCAGTGGTATCGCCATGGAACAACTGTAGATCGATGATTCAGAGGGCGGCATCTGCCGGTCCCTGTCGAATAAGCGTCACGATCTCGCCACTCGCGGCGATCGCGTGGCTTCGGGTCGAGACAATCGCGCGCGATGGCCGCGACCGCTCCCGCCAGCACACCCG
Organism: Candidatus Dormibacteria bacterium; assembly: GCA_046262795.1. GTDB lineage: Bacteria > Chloroflexota > Dormibacteria > Aeolococcales > Aeolococcaceae > JAFALX01. The sequence continues at coordinate 4,269 of JBHEMA010000143.1, forward strand.
TCTCGACCCCGATCGCGCTGCCACCCGTGCCGCGGACTGCGGAGGAGACCGGGCTTCCCTTCAGCTTCGTCGCCGACCTCGTGCTCAAGGTCCTCTACTTCAACGGCAGCATGCTGGGGCGCGACCTGGCCACCCATGTGTGCCTGCCGTGGACGTTCATCGAGACGACGCTCCGCTTTCTCGGTGACGAGGGCTACTGCTCGTCTCAGGGCGTGAAGTCGATGCCGCTGCATCCCGGCGAGCCGATCAACGCCGGCATGCAGTACCAGATCTCGAGCACCGGCCGGCAACGTGCACGCGAGCTGCTCGAGCTGAACCAGTACGCGGGGCCCGCCCCCGTCCCCATCTCCGACTACACCGCGATGGCGCAACGGCAGTCGCACGTCGACACGCGCGTGACGCGCACACAGATGCACGAGACGTTCGAGTCGCTCGTGCTCGCAACGGAGGTGCTCGATCACCTCGGTCCGGCGATCAACGCCCGCCAGGCCGTGTTCCTCTACGGGCCTCCAGGCAACGGCAAGACGAGCATTGCCGAAGCGTCCGCGTCGCTGATGGGCCCACCGGTGTTCGTGCCGCGCGCGCTGTATGTGCACGGCGAGGTCATCCGTTTCTACGATCCGATTCATCACGTGCCCATCGAACGCGAGCTCCCGCGGCACGACGTCCGCTGGCAGCTGACTCAGCGTCCCGCGGTGAAGGTGGGCGGCGAGCTGACGCCTAAGCAGCTCGAGCTGGGCTTCGACCCGGTGCTTGGATTCTACGAAGCATCGTTGCAGCTGAAGGCGAACGGCGGACTGTTTCTCATCGACGACTTCGGGCGGCAGCAGCACATGTCACCGCGCGATCTGCTCAACCGGCTCATCGTGCCGCTTGAGAAGCACGTCGATTACCTCAACATCGCGCGCGCCGGCACGAGCATTCCGGTGCCATTCACATGTCTCGTCATGCTGTCCACCAACCTGCGACCGCAGAACCTGATGGACGAGGCGTTTCTGCGACGGGTGCGCTTCAAGGTGCACGTGCCGGATCCGTCAGCGACGCAGTACAAGGAGATCTGGCGACGCGTCTGCCGCGACAACGACCTGCGCATGGACGAGGCGCTCATCGACCGCCTGCTGCAGCGCGCGTATCACGAGAAGGGGCGCCCACTCCACGGGTCGCATCCGCGCGACCTCATGAGTCATGTCGTCCACGCGGCGCACTACCACAACCGTACGCCGGAGCTCACGCAGGACCTGCTCGACGTCGCCTGTGAGACCTACTTCGTCGACGCCGACGAGTAGGCTCCCGTCGGCAACAGGCAACCAGGCGCCTTCATCTTTTCAGCCAGCTCGCTGAGCTGACGCAGCGCCTCGTTGTCGCCTGCTGCGGCGCGAGCGCGGCGCAGCAGCAGTCCGGCGAACCCACCGGGATCGTCGCCGACGTCGCGTAAGTGGGCATGGGCGCCGTCGATGTCGCCGCTTCGCGCCAGCACCTCGGCGAGCAGCGCGGTTGCTGCAACCGCGTTCGCGTGCGCACCGAGTCGTTGTGCTGCATCGCGCGCATCCATCAGCTGATCCTCGACCGGCTGCTCGCTGCCGGTGAAGAGGAGGGCCGACGCGCGGACCACGGTCAGCATGCGCGCGAAGAAGGGTGAGATCGACGCGAAATCGCCGAGCGTCGATCCCTGCAGCTGATCGCGTGCATCGTGATAGCGGCCCGAGAGGAGCAGCGCCTCGATCACGAGGACATCGGACATCACCGCAAGCGGGCTCGGCGTCTGCGCCGGAGCCGGACAGCCCGCGGCGTTGCGATCCTGCGCCAGGCGAAGCATGAAGTCCACCGCCCGCATCAGCGCGCCGGAGTACTGATGCGTGTTGTCGCCGGATGTTTGCAGCAATGACCGTGCACGCGAGGTATGCCGCACGGCGGCATCGATATCACCACGCAGTCTGTCGAGGACGGCGAGCAGGCAGTGCGCCTGCACCTCGAAAGTCACGTCACCCATCTCGGCCGACACGCGTGCCAGACGCTCCGCGACGCGTCGCGCCTCTGCAGTCGCGTCGTCATCACCGAGGTGCGCGCGGATGAAGCGGAACCATGCGAGTGTGATGAGCGCGTTGCGCTCCTTCGCAAGGTCGCCCGATTCCTCCGCAAGTTGCAGTGACTGCGTCAGCCACTCGGGAACGCGAGGATCATCGGGACGCTCCAGCGCCAGCGCGTTGCCCGCCGCGGAGGCGCCCGCACGGTCGCCGATGCGCATGAAGATGTCGAGCGCTTCCTGATGGTCGTGTGCCGCGTCCGCGATGAGGCCGAGGTCGAACAGGGCCATGCCGCGGTTGCAGAGCGCCCACGCGTGCTTGGTCTCGTCACCCAGGCGCTCCCACCCATCCGCCGCGTCGCCCAGCAATGCCGTTGCCTCTTTGAGGTTCGTGCCGCGCAGCGCGTTGCCGCGCGCATGCAGCACCTCCGCTTCGAGTCTCGGGTCGCCATCCGTCTCGATGCGGCCGAGCAACTCTGCTGCCTTGTCGCCGCCCGGTCCCGCGTCGTTTTACGCCTGCGCCAGGCGCAGCAACGTGCGTGAGTCGCCGTGTCCGAGCTCGAGTGCGCGATGCACGAGCTCCGAGCCCTCGCGGAAGCGTCCCACGTCAAGCAATCCCACGCCGGCGCGCGCCAGCTCGTCGGCGGCGCGGTCGCGAAGTGTCGCGTCATTCGGCTGGTACCGCGACGCAAGGCCGAGATGGCGCGCACGTCCCACCGGCGTCGCGGCAACCTCCGCCGCACGGCGGTGACGATCCGCGCGGGCTGCATGCGACAGCTGCTCGTACGCGACTTCGCGCAACAGTGGGT
>JBHEMA010000144.1:0-5731 GCA_046262795.1 Candidatus Dormibacteria bacterium
TCAGCGAAGCGTGACGCGATCGACGTAGAGGGTGGACCCGAGCTCAGGCTTAGGCGCCGGCGGCATGGGCGGACGCTCGCGCGGGATGGCAGTTACGGCATCGCCTCTGGCACGTGAGCTGGAGCGGCGTCTGCTCAAGGAACTCGAGAAGTCGGAGCGGTACCGGGAACGGCGCTAGGGCGAGTCAGCGGACCGATGTCCGGCCGCTGGTTGGTCGACACTCGGACCGAGCTTGCGGAGTACGAAGTCATCAACCGCTTGCCTCGGGATCCTGGTGAGACGGCCCAACTTGAGAGCGGGTAGCTCGCGGCGCGCGATGAGCTCGTACACGTAGGTCTTGCCGCAACCAAGCAACTGTGCGACCTCTCTCACGTTCAGGAGCAACGGCCGCGGCGGTTCATTCGAGCTGTGCGACTCGTGAACACTCGTAGCCATCACGACGTCAGCGTATGACGCCCTTTGATGTGCATGCAGACGAAACGTTCCCCGAACGATTCTTCGGGTACGTCCTGACCCTACCGAAGCGAGCTCCCCCGGTACCGCTCCTCACCCCCGGAAACCGAACATTGCAATCACCCACTCGTCGTTGTGGGGGTGAGGAGCGGCATCCGCGGACGGCGAAGCCGGACGCGGAAGGGGGAGCGAGCGGATGATTATTGAACTCGATTACGACCGAACGCGAATAGCGGTCGTTCGTACTAGGGTGGCTAGTCTCGTTAGCCATCCGAGTAACCAACTTCGTGCATAGCGCCGGCGAGCATTCCATTACGACATTGGCCCCGTTCACGGCACGGAGAGGGTTACCATATTTTCGACTGAGGTCGCCGGAGTTTGAAGCCGGAGGAGCGCGAAGCCCCCAGTACCCGTTTGGTGCAAATAACTAGGCAAAAGGTTCCTTGAATTGACTGAAGAACGTCACAAGACGCCCACCCCCACAATGGTTGAGGCAATCAATGACGCGCTCGACGACGCCGTATTGAAAGAAGCTGACCTAACGACGGGTGCCTACGTGGATCGACAACTTCGGCTCCATGGTGGCGAGACCCGTCTCCGCTTGCTGATCCAATCGCAGTGGGCCGAGGCTCCTGCTATTGAATTGCAGTTCGATGGCGTGTCACGGATTGAATTCGATGCCAGCAGAGATGTTAGCCCGATGCAACTCGAGAACCTCGCTACTGGCACGACTCGGTATCGCCTGCTTAGCATTGAGGTTGATGCATTGGGCCTGAGAACGGAACGTTTGACGTCCGCGGCCCTAGGGATGGAGGCGCACCTCGCCAAAGGCGAACAACCGCAGCCGGAGACGTGGAGCTGACTGGCGTCCCTGTCGGGCAGCGGAGCTCGAGGCGATAGACGCGTACACCGATGCATCCGGTGATGCGGAGGAAGCGGTTCCTTTCGGCGACCTAACGCATGCTGCGATGGAAGCGACTGTCGAGTTGGCTGCGCGCGACTGACTAACCTCGAGTCAGTCGACCGTGAGCCAGGCGAACATCGGCCAATCAGCCCTGCGATACCCGGACTGCTCAGCGGCTGACACCGCTCTGGTACGTGCTCACACTTAGCCAGTGACCGACTTCGTCGATTTCGGGTTTCCCCACGCGTACGAGTGCCGGGCGCTTCCCGAGGCGCCACCCGCCCGCATACTTGAGACTTTTCCGGCGAATTCGCGTGCCGACACGGGCGACCTGCTTGTCGTCGAGGTAGAGCCGCAGCACTCGACTCGCTGGCTCGGTGGATTCGTTCGCGAGTTCCAGGGATGTCCGGATGGGCTCTTTGGCTGCCCGGATCCGCAATCGCTTGTCGTTGTGGCCGGCGGCTTGGCCTACGTCGTCGCCGCTTCTGATCCCACCACGGCACGCGCGCTGCCGGTGATACCCACGATGACCGCTTTCGGCGATCCGTCGCTGCGTGTGCTGTTTCTCGCATCGTTCGACAAGGTCTTCGCGTTCAACGCTGCGATGACTCCGATTTGGAAATCGGATCTCGAGAGCGATGGAATCGAATTCGTCGGCGTCGCTGATCGAATTCTTTCCGTCCGCGGCTATATGCCCGCCTCGCAGGACTGGGCGGCCCGACAAATTCCGTTCGCCGATGACGCAGCGACGTCTGGCGAGTAAGGTGGCGCCTGGTCAGGCCAGCAAGCGCTAATGATTGCCCCGTGATCAAGGGGTGGCTTGACATCCTCGCCTGTCAGCCGACTAGCCGTATTTGTCGACCTTCAGTGCGCCGTTTGGACCACGGTCCGCGTAACAACCGTGGGTCCAAGCCCGGAATCGAACCCTCTCAGTCCCATCCCTGGCCTCGACGACTCACGGTACGCCGTTGATGGCGGAGCTTGGCTTGCTGCCATCCGCTGCGGCGTCATCGGACTCCGAACCGCGCTCACCGCGGTCCCAGGCAAGTGCACCTGGCTCGTTGCGCAACCGCGGCGCGACTAAGAAGCGAGGCTTGTTCAGGAAATACACACTGTTAAACAGGATTCCGGTGAAAAGAAGCAACGCGACACCGACTACGGCAAGAGCGATGATTGCCTCACAACCAGTCGAGTAGCAGCCGCGTGGGCGAAAAAGAATTGGTGACGCCATCACACAGCCCCAAGCTCCAATGGACGCCACTGGGGCGCAACGCAAGCGCCCCCACCACAGCTTGCCATGAGCTGTCTTAGATCGAAGGACGGTATACCGGTCAACAGCAGTTCGACCCACAACGATCCTTCCACGCCAGGGCGCAATGGACTGGTTTGTACCAGCCACCGCCATCAGCAATAGGAAGCAGACGAGGGCGATGTAAAGCAGGAACATTGGCTCAGTCGATCACGTTCCCGGCGAGGCTGCTGTCACTCACCCAAGCAAGTCGTCCATCGCTCGTGCCGCATCGCGCTGCATGGTCGGCGTCACGTGCGAATAGAGGTCGAGCGTAATGCCAACCGTTGTGTGACCGAGCATCTCCGAGACGATCTTTGGGTGCAAGCCTCGTCCTAGTAGCAGCGTTGCCGCGGTGTGTCGGAGATCGTGCAGCCTGATCTTCGGCAGTCCCGCGCGTTGCAGCAAGGGGACGAATTGACCGACCAGCAAATGGCTGCCATCTTGGGGCTTCCCGAACGGATTGGGGAAGACCAAGTCATGGTCGTCCCACTCTTCACCGAGTAGCAAGCGCACTTCCGTCTGCTGCGCTCGGTGTCGACGGAGTGCTGCCACTGCAAGCGCTGACAGTTCCACTTGGCGGCGTGAGCGAGCAGTCTTCGTCTCGCTGATGACGAGCTTGCGGTTGTAGTCGCGTTGCAGTGTGCCGACGACACCGAGCACTCCGGCATCGAGGTCGACGTCGCGCCACCGCAATGCGAGGAGCTCACCGCGTCGCAGCCCCGTGCTCACCGCGAGAGCGACGAGCGCCTCAAGAGGGCCATCCTTCGCGGCCTCGAGCAATCGGCGAACCTGGTCCGGGCTGAGCACGAGCATCTCGCGGTGCTGCACCCGTGGCGGGTCCACGAGATCTGCGACGTTGCGCGTTACGAGTCCCCAACGGACGGCATGCACCAGTGCGCGATGGACCGTCGCGTGGATGTGGTGAACTGATACCGGGCTCAAGCCAGCAGCAAGGCGGTTGGCGTAGAGCTGGTTCAGATGTTGCGGCGTCACCCGGCGCAGTCGGACACCGCCGATGAAAGGCGCGATATGTAGCCGGATGTGCTCTTCGTGCCGGCGCCAGCTCTTTGGGCGCAGCTGAGAGCGCTGGCTCTGCAGCCACTCGGCGAGAAACGACGCAACGGTCTGCCGTCCGGTCGGCATGGGCAAGCCGCTGTCGCGCTGCTGGGTGAGCTCGGCGAGCTTGGACGCCACCTCAGCTCGCGACCGTCCGTACACGTACCGCCGTTGCCCTCCGAAGCCGGTAGCGAAGGCTGTCCAACGTCCGTCGGACCTCTTGAAGATCGACCCTTCGCCGTGGCTCCGTCTCCCTGGCATCGCCGCAGTCTGACGGCCGTGGCCTAAGGTGTCAATAAGGTGTCAAACCCGTTTCCGGGCGCGTTCGCCGAGGTCCGCCGGTGGCCGGGGATCGCGAGAAACCCCTTACGCCATAAGGGGATTTGGCGGAGGGAGAGGGATTCGAACCCCCGAGGGCTTGGCGGCCCTTGCGGTTTTCAAGACCGCTCCGATCAACCACTCCGGCATCCCTCCGAGTCAAACGCATGCTACCCTCGGTCGCGATGTCGTCGACCGCGCGCTACTTCTACGCCCCGCCAGCCGCAAGGCTGCGCGGGTCATCGCTGACCTAACGCGCAGTCTTCGCCGGGGCTGGCTTCATCCGCTCGATGGGTCAGCCCCAAGCCCCGTGGGGTGCACCATCACCCGACACGGAGGCACACACGATGGCCGATCACGAGCGTTCGCGATCCGAATCAGAGCAGGCGATCGATGCCGCACGCAGGCGTATCGACGCCCTCGATGATCAACTAGTTCAGCTGGTCGAGCGCAGGGTGCAACTCGTCACAGAGGTGCACCGCAACAAGGCGTTGACCCAACGAGCAGCGCGTGACCAGGGGCGCGAACAGGAGATGGTTGCGCGCCTGCAATCGCGAGTACCGCGGATCGGCATCGAGGGGGTGTCGTGGTTGATGCGCACCGTGGTTGACGTGTGCCTCGACGCTGCGTCGACTGACGCCGGTTTGCCGCCGCCTCGCGAGATGTTCGACATCAGCGCGCCGTCAGCCGACCTTGCCACCGTAGTGCGATGTGCAACGGCGCTTGCCGCAGCCGGTATCAACATCGACGCCGTCAACTACTCGCGCGACGGTGGCGACTATGCGCTGCACCTGCTCGTCCAGGACGGAGCCGCCGCGCTCGACGCGTTGCAGCGGATCGACATGGACACCGTCACCGGAAAGCGCGTCCTCGTGTTCACGCTACCGAACCGGCCCGGGACGCTGGCGCGCTACACGGGCGCGCTCGACGGAGTCACGGTCGACTTCATCTACCAGGCGACCGCGAAGGGCGTTGTTATCGGCGCTCCGGATCTCGATGCCGTGCAACGTGCGTTCAATGACACCGCTCGGCGCTGACCTGTCAGCCGACGGCCAGACTGTCGAGCTGCTCGGCGTGCTCCTCGAGGTGGCCGACCAGGAACTCGTTGAGGATGCGCTCCATCGTCATCACGCCGAGCGTCGGGTGAAGCCCGCGCGCCTGCCAGCCGCGATCGTCAAGCCGCTCGAGAAAGTGGCGCAGCGAATCGATGTCGGCGCGCGCGTCGCTCCAGAGCACCGACAGCGGCTGCGTGCGGTCGCGTTCAATGGCGCCGATCCGTCCGGGATCACTTTTGGTGCGTCCAAACGGCACTGGGTCGTCGCTGTACCGAGTCACGACACCGCTCGCTTGCTCGATCCAGTACGGGATGAACTCGGCGACGTGTGCCCAGATCTGACCGGCGTCCCAACGTTCGCCCGATGCTGGGTCGGGATCGGTGCGCGCGGCATCGGGTGGTGTCGCGCTCGCGCGCACTGCGAGGCGTTCCTCCACCGCATCGACGCGCTCCAGGAGCTCGGCGCGACCAGTCACCGCAACGCCTTCAACGGGTGACCGGCAACCACGGTGTTGCGCACGACACCGAGCCGTTCCACCTCGAGCTCGACGACATCGCCGGGTTGCAACCATGGAAACCGTTCGCTCCCATGGACTAGCGAGAGCTCGAGGATGCACCCGGTGCCACACGTTCCGGATCCGATGACATCACCCGG
>JBHEMA010000145.1:0-9122 GCA_046262795.1 Candidatus Dormibacteria bacterium
GCCCAGCTCCTGCGCCGCTCCCACCGCGCCGAGCGGGGTGCCACGGTTCGCTGGCGGCCAGAGATCGGCAACGAGCGCCAGCGTGACCGGGACGAGGCCGCCGCCGCCGACCCCCTGCAGGGCGCGACCCGCAACCGCAGAAGCGAGGTCGTGCGCCGACGCTGTCACGAGCGACCCCGCCGCAAAGATCGCGAGGCACACGTAGAGCACGGGCCGACGGCCGTGCATGTCGGAGAGGCGGCCGATGAGCGGCATCATGGCGACGTATCCGAGCAGGAAGCCGCTGATGAGCGGCGTCGCCTGCTGCAGGCGGTCGATGCTCAAGCCAACGTCGCCGAGCATCGACGGCAGCGCCAAGACGATGACGTAGGTGTCGGCTGCTGCGAGCAGCACCGCCGCTGCAGCCGCGCCCGCAACCCAGGTGCGGCCGCGCACGACGCTCACGTCGTCGCCGGCGGTGTGATCGTCACGTTTTCGCCGAATTTGTCAACAACAAGTGTGAAGGTGCTCGTCTGCGTGGCGCTGAAGAACGGGCCCGTGAGCACGACTCGGCGCAGCTCGCCGCTGTTGCTGTCGACACCGATAGTGGCCGCCACGGGCTTTGACGCATCGGCGCTGGTCAGCAGCGCGGCAACGGCGTGGCCCGGCAGGCTGCACTTCACCTCGTGCAGCTGCTCGCCGCTCAGACGGTCGTCGGGCTGCAGCGTCGGATTCGCGCAGATCGGAAGCAGGCTGGAGAGTCCGCTCTGAGGGTTGGCCAGCTGCCCGGGATCGGCGAAACCGTACGTCGTCGGATCGGTGAGCGTGAACCGGCCCGAGAGCGGGTCGCGCGCGTAGAACCTCCCCGACACCGAGACCACCGCCACGTTCACCGTGAACCCGCTGACGCTGACGTCGAGTGAGCCGCTGAAGCCGTCGGGCCGCCGCATGTCGCCGCTGCCTCCCTGGAGCACCGTGTCCGCGCCGGCGGGCACGTTGGAGCTGGTGAGGGTGAAGTGCGCAGTCTGCGCTGCGTCGATCGACCGCTTCGCGGTGTCCAGCAGCGAAGTGGGATTGGGCGGCGCGCCACCGCAGGATCCGACTGCGAACAACGCGGTGCACGTGCCGAGCACCCACAGCGCCCTGGTCATATGCGGTCAGGATGGTGCCACTAGACTCCGGCACCGTGCACGACCAGCGTGGCGCGCCACTAGCGACCGTGCGTGCCGAATCGTTCTTTGCCGTCGACATGCGGGTTGGCAGGGTCGTCACCTGCGAGAGCTTTCCGGAGGCGCGCCGGCCCGCATATCGCATGACCATCGACTTCGGACGGCTCGGTGTGCGCCAGTCCTCGGCGCGGCTGACGGACCGCTACACGCCCGAGGATCTCGTCGGCCGGCTCGTCATCGGCGTGGTCAACCTGCCGCCGCGCCAGATCGGACCCGTGCGCAGCGAGGTGCTGGTGCTCGGCGCGTATGAGCGCGGCACCGATGCCGTGGCGCTGCTCGCGCCCGACGGTGAGTGCGAGCCCGGCGACCGCATCGGATGAGATCGCCCGTCTCCATTCGCAGTCACCTCACGCTGGCGCTCTTCTGGTTGGGGATCTCGTTCGTGTGGGGAGCGCTGTTCAATGTGGCGCTGCCGTTCATCCTCGTGCCGGAGCACCCAGGCCCCGGCAACCCCGTGCTGGTGTCGCCGGCGACGAAGAACACCGCGCTGAGCCTCATGGAGACAGGTGGGCTCATCGTCGCCATGCTGGTGCAGCCCGCGGCGGGCGCCTTCTCGGACCGGCTGCGCACTCGCTTTGGGCGACGCCGTCCCCTCATCGCAGTGGGGACGGTCGGCGCAGTGGCGAGCCTCCTGCTCGTTGCCGTGTCGCCGGTGTTCCTGTTCCTGGTCGCCGTGTACTGCCTGCTGCAGGCGTTCATGAACGTCGCCCAGGGCGCCTACCAAGGCCTGCTCCCGGACACGGTGCCGCCTGACGAACGCGGCCGCGCTTCGGGATGGATCGGCGTGGCGACGCTGGCGGGCAACGTCGTCGGCGTGGTCGTCGCGGGAGCGCTGTCTCCGCGCTTCGCCTGCGTGGTCATCGCCGGTGTCGTGCTCCTCACCGCCGTCATCACCATCGCCGGGGTGCGCGAGCAACCGGTAGCACGCGACCGCGTGACCGAGCATGCATCCGCGCCGCGAGCGTCGCGGGTGCAACAGTTGCGTGGGTATGCCGCCGACTTCGCTCGATACCCGGATTTCTGTTGGGTCGTGCTCAGCCGGTTTCTCATCTTCACCAGCCTGGCGAGCATTCAACGCTTCGCCGCCTACTACATCGCCGACCAGTACCGCGGCGCGTACACCGTGTTCGGCTGGGATCTCGGGTCGGCGCAGACCGCGATGTCGGTGGTGCTGGCGGTGCTCATCTTCGTCGGCATCCTCACCACGTATCCAGCCGTGCGCCTCAGCGACAGGGTGGGCCGCCGCGCCGTCATCATCGCTGCGGCAACACTTGGCTCGGTTGCGTTCGTGCTCATCTTCTTTGCAACGTCGCTGAGTCAGGTGGTGCTGTTAGCGATTCCCGTGGCGCTTTGCTTCGGAGGCGTGACGTCAGTCGACTGGGCGTTCATGGCGGACCTGGCGCCGCGCAGCCGCGCGGGCAAGTTCCTCGGGTTCTCCAATCTCGCCACCGCAGGGGCGCAAGCGGCGGCACCGACGATCCTGGGACCGGTCATCGACGCCGTGAACGGACACACCGGTGGCAGCGGTGGCATGGGAACGGGCGGCTACAAGATCCTGTTTCTCATGGGTGCGGTCTTCTTTCTCGCCGGTGGCTTCATCCTTCGACGCGTGCGGGTGCAACGGATCCCGGAGGCAGACGACGACGTGCTGCCATCGACTAGATTCGCCGTCACGTAGCCGCGTCAGCGAGAGAGCAAGAGATGACAGCCTCGTCAGTCGTCGCAGAGCGCACGGCCCGCCGGATCTCACCGTTATTCTTTCTCGGCGGGATCATCTGCTTCTTCTTCACGTTCGCCGGCGTGTCGTGCAACTCCAGCGCGTTGACCGGTGTCCTCGGTGGCGCGGGGCTCAACGGGCCGGGGACACCCGCCGCTTCACCGTCGACGGCGTCGTGCATCAACGCGTTGCAGGACAGGCCGATCGTCTCGTACAGCGGGTTGACCCTCGTCTTCGGCGGCACGCCCGACGTGCTGACCACGCTGCCCTCCGAGTGCCCGGAAGCGGGTCCGCAAGTCACGTCACAGGTGACCGACGTCTTGCGCAGCGGCTCGAACCTCGGCGTGCAACCGCTGGAGGTGGTTGCTGCGATCGCCCTGGTGCTCGGCCTGGCACTCGCCGTGCTCGGATTGTTCGGAATGCTGCGCGGCACGATTCGCCTGCCGCTCGGCGCACTGTTCTCCTTGCTCGCGCTGAGCATGGCGCTGCTCGAGCAGGCGCGATTGCACACCGCCGCGGTCGACAAGCTCAACGCACTCGCTGCACAGCAGGGAGCGCCGTTCAGCGTCGCCAGCTATGTCACCGTCAACAACGGGGACGCGTACATCATCCTGCTCGTCGTCATGGGCATCGGCGCGCTCTATCAACTGGCGGCGGGTTTCTTCGGCGAGTCGGCAGCCGAAGCATCCACACGCGTTGCCGCGACGCCCGCGGCCGCTGGTGACAGTTCAGGGTCGGGCGATGAACCGGCAGAACATGCGGACGCGCCGTCCGCGCGCGCCGGCGAAGGAACAGCCGCGAACGAGTGACGCCTAGCGGCTCCGGAGAGTCCGCAAGCAGGTCGCGTCCGGCGAGCTGTCAGCTCTTGCCGCCGAGAAACGGAATGCCGTAGCTCTCCAGCTGCGAGCCGACGCTCGTGCCGAAGATCTCGGCGATGGCGTCGGCCGTCCAGCCACCGTCGCGATATGCGGCAGAGATCTCCTTGGGATGCGCCCACAGCGACAGCTTGTCGCCACCTAGACCGATGCACTGGCCCGTGATCTCCGACGCCGCGTCGGAGCAGAGGAAGACCAGCAGTGGCGCGACGTCGTCGGCTGTGCCCATACCCATCTGCTTGCGCACCATGTCCGGCAGCGGCTCGCCTCGCTCGGATGCTTCGACCAGGGGGGCCATCCCCGGGATGGTCGAGATCATGCGCGTGATCGCGTTCGGCACGATCGCGTTGACCGTGATGCGGTTGCGCGCGCACTCCATCGCCCAGGTGCGCGCGAACGCCGCGATGCCGGCTTTGGCGGCGGCGTAGTTCGTCTGGCCGAAGTTGCCGCGCTGTCCCGCCCAGGACGACACCACCACGACGCGTCCACCCTCGTCCTGTTCGCGCATCCGCCGTACAGCAGCGCGCGCGCATGTGAACGTGCCGCGCAGGTGTGTGTCGATGACCGCGTCGAACTCCTCGTCTGACATGTTCCAGAGCACGCGGTCACGCAGGATGCCCGCATTGGTGCACATGATGTCGAGACGCCCGAACTCGGCGACCGCGCGCGCGACCAGCCGATCCGCGGCATCGCTCGGTCCGACGGCGCACACCTCGGCGACCGCTCTTCCACCCGTTTGGGTGATGCTCGTGACCGCGTCATCGGCGACGTCGGGATCGACATCGTTGACGACGACAGCGGCGCCCGAATCGGCAAGTGCCTGGGCGTAGGCCTTGCCGATTCCCCGACCACTTCCGGTGACCACCGCGACCTTGTTGGTGAGCTGCATGCGAAGAATCTAACAGGGAAGGGGCAGATCCTCTTCCCGTCTGAAGCGCGCCGCGGTCGCTTCGCGACGACTCACGGACCGAAGACGATGTCCACGCGCTCCTCGCGTGGTTCATACCCGATCTGGCGATAGATCGCGTTTGAGACAGGGTTGGCCGCATCGGCGTAGAGCATGCACTGGCGCGCACCCGCCTCGAGCGCTGCTGCGCTGACCTCGGCTACGAGGCGCCGTGCATATCCACGTCCGCGCCGTGTTGGTGGTGTGTATACGGGCCCAACGCGCACCACACCGGCGAGCGGCGGGCGGTGTCCGCTCATGCTGACGAGCTCGTCGCCGTCGACCCAGACATCGCAGTCGCCGTTCGCCACCATGATGCGCACTGCCCCGAGCGGATCGTCTCCCGCGGGAAGGTGCAGCTCGGTGACGAAGTCGACGAACCACTGCGCCAGCAGATCGATATCGTCCTCTGCTGCGGCGCGGCGTGCACCCGGTGGCTTCGGAACCGATCGCACGTGCGACAGCGCGTAGAGAGTCTCTGCCATCTGTTCGTGGGTGGCCTCGCCGGTTAGCCGCGTCCATGCCGCCGCTATCGCTTCAACTGTCTCGCGTGGTCCACTCGTCCCGTACACCGCGACCGCGTGTGCCGTCGCCGCGTCGTGGACGGCCTCGACGAGCGGTTGCACCATTGCGCGTGGAAATGCGCTCGCCGTAAGGTAAAACGGCGCCGTCCAACTTGCGGCTGCGACGAGCTCGGAGCCGTCGTCGGCCCATGCGAAGAGTGGCGGCGCGTTCCACTGCCCGGTGCCGGTGCGAGCCAGCTCGATGATCCAGCGCAGGATGTTGCGCGACGCCGGGCTCGTCTCGAGAAACCGCACCACCGCGGCGGCGTATTCCTCGACATCTCCGGTTGTATGCAATCGCATGTCGTTCATGTTCGTCAGGCGCCGATGCGTCCGCCGGTCACGATCTGGGCAATCACATAGGCGAGCCAGGGCACGGCGGCGATGACGAGCACGACACCATGCGCACGCCCGCGCCACAGCACGGCAAGCAGAAAGAGCGCGGTACCGAGGGCGATGAATGCACCGATGAGACCGTTCAGTCCGGGTCGCCACGTCGTGAACACGACACCGATGAAGCCGAGCACGGTCGCCTGGAACGCCGCAGACCCGGCGACGTTGCCGAACGCCAGGCCGTCGTCGTGCGTGCGCACCCACAGCACGCTGTTCAGCGACTCCGGCAACTCCGTTGCCATGGGTACGATGATCAGCGCGAGGATCAACGGCGAAAACGACAGCGCTGACGCGGTCCGATCGAGCGCGCTCACGAACAACGGCGAGCCGAGGATCAGCAACACAATGGCGATGAGCAGCTGCAAGGCAATGAGCAGATGGTGCGGCTCGTTCCCTCGCCAGCGCACGATGTGCAACGGCTGCGGCATCTCTTCGACCGGCACCCTGCGGCGAAGTGTGAGCACGACGTAGCCGGCGTATCCCGCGAGCAGCAGAACGCCGCCGGCGATGCGCAGTGGCGCCGGCAGGACGATGCACACGAGCGCGAGGCTGAATCCGCCGATGAAGACGCCGAGGTCGCGTCGGGCTTGAGCCGGATTCACGACCAACCGCGGATTCGAGCGCCGCAGCAGCACGGCGATGCCGGTGGCTGCAACCGCCAGCGTCAGCAACAGGAATGGTGCGCCCAGCACTGCACCCGTTGCGACCTGGTCCGCGGAGGGCGAGCTCGTGGCCAGCGCCACGACGGGAACGACGGTCTCGGGCAGCGCTGTACCGATCGCGGCCAACAGGCTGCCCGTGGCGCCGGCGCCGAGCTTCATGCGGTACCCCGCCCATTCCACCGCGTTGGTGAACAGTTCGGCCGCGACGATCAGCAGGATCGCGCTCGCGATGAAGAGCAGCGGCGTGATCATGCGCGCCGTGCGTCACCGCGCGCGCGCAAGCGGCGTTGCAACCGGTCGAGGGGCACGCGCGCCCAGGCGGTGCTGAACGCAGCGACGTGGTACAGGGTCACCGGCTGAACACGATGCACCGGCGGAGCACCACGCCACACGTCGAGCGCGTCGGTGATGCGCTGCCGCAACCAGGGAAACAGTGTGCGCGGCAGCTCGTCGGGCGCGACGAAGCGGCTCGCCCACGCTTCGATGCTGCGACGAGCGCTTCCTCCGCTCACCTCGCCTACGTAGAGCACGTCCGCCACCGTGCGCAAACCGGACCACGTGTACACGCCGGCGAGCGCGGTGATGTGGATGCGGTAGCCCGTCTCCTCCTCCGCTTCGCGCACCGCCGTCGCCGCCGGGTCTTCATGCTGCTCGCAATGCCCGCCGGGCAGCTCCCAACCGGGCGGCCAGGGACGGAATTGCACCAGGACTCGGCCGTCGCGCACGACCGCAATCTGCGAACCGAGCACGGGCCATGCGATGCCGTCGACCTCGACCGTCGTTGTCATGACCCCGGTGTCATCCGAGAAGCTGAAAGATGTTGGGCAACCCGAGAAACACCGGCGTTGTTCCCGGTATCACGAGATGTTCCAGCAGGAGCGTCGCCGGGCCCACGGTGACCGCCGCAATCGGGTTGATGGTGCGCGCTGTCACCTCCGGCAGGACGACGACGACCGCGACGACCGCCGCGTACACGTACAGGCGGAACTGCTCGGCGCCGAGGAACAGGCGCGGCGCGCGCGTGAACAACAGCGCGCGTACGAAGGCATAGCCGTCGAGACCCGGCAGCGGCAACGCGTTGTAGATGAACAGCGCCAGGTTGATGAAGAAGCCCTGCAGCAGGACTCCGACGAGGATGCCCTGTGCCGTTCGCTGCGCCAGCGTGTTGAACGCGCTGACGTCGATACCCGAGGTGAGCAGCTCGATCCGCAGCGTGAGCGCGAACACCGCCGCCACGACGAGGTGCGCGATCGGACCTGCCGCCGCGACGGCGGCGCGCTGCGCGGGACGGCGCAGGTAGACGGAATCGAATTGGGTTGGGCGTCCCCAACCGAAGCCGGTGACGAGCAGCGCGGGAAATCCCAGCGGGTCGAGCTGGCGTCGAGGGTCCAGCGTCATGCGGTGCTCGCGCTGTGGTGTCGGATCACCGGCTCGCAGCGCCATCGCGGAGTGCGTCAGCTCGTGCACCACCAGACCGATCACGGCGCCGGGGAGCGTGTACAGGATCGTCAAGAGGTACGCGAGCGGGCCCGTCACGCGCTCAGTCCCTCGACGGCGCGACGCGCGCCGTTATTCGAGCTCGACTCGCGACGGGCGGCGCGGCTGCGACTTCGCCTTCGACTTCGCCGGCGACTGCGATCTCGCCCCGGTGCGGCGCCCGCCTGCGCGCGTCGCGGTCTGGCGGTTGCCGCGATTGGTGTTGTGATCGATGGTGAGGACGACCGCAAGCAGCAGCTCACGCTGCGCGTTGAGGAGGTGACGCTGCGCTTCCGGCGGCACGATGTCGCCGAGGTTCAGTCCCAGCAGGCTGCCGGCGTTCTGCGCCAGCCGCGTCGGGCAGAGCCCGCACAGCTCGTTCATCGCCGGGAGTCCGCGAACGTCACCGAGAGCATGCCCTCTTCGAGCCTGCCGCGCGTCACCTTCTTGCCGTTGAGCACGCGGGGCAGCGAGATCTCACGCTTGTACGGCCCCACGGTCACGTAGAGCTCGCCCTCGCGATGGCTGATGTCGATGTCCTCCTTGCCGACGAAGGGTAGCTGCAGCTGCAGCTCGTACGCATCGCCGACCTTCTGCAACCGCTGCGGCACCGCGCGGTAGTACTGCTGCGTCGGGTCCTCGGCGCCATAGATGGATTCGGCCATCTCGGCGAGGTTGTCGAGGCCGACGATCTCGTGGTCGAACAGTTTCGTCGAGAGGATCGGCACCGGCGAGAACGAGCGCTCCACCAGGTCCGCATACCGCTGCTGCGCTGAGCGCCACGACTTGAAGTAGTCGTCATGCACTTCCGGCGGCAGCACGCGGTTCACCACGACGAGATCGGTGAGGTAGTCGTACAGGCTGAGGTAGGTGAAGGCCCGCTGCGCCTCCTTGACGACCATCTTCTCGAGGTTGAGCACGATGCGTACCGTGCACACCTTGGGGTCGCCGAGGATCTTCTTCATCGCGTCGATGTCGAGGAGCAGGTCCTTGACGTGACCGAAGATCTCGTCGCCGGGAAGTGGCATCCGGGTGAAGGGCTGCACCATCGGACGCGCAACTTTCATGATCGTGCGCTGCAGCGGGAAGAGCTTCTGCAGGTACCAGCGCGCGACGTCAGGGAATGCGAGCAGCTGCAGAGTCTCACCGGTCGGCGCGCAGTCGACGATGAGGACGTCGAACTTCCCCGACGCGCGGTGGTGCTTGATCTGCATCAGGCTCGCCACCTCCTCCATGCCCGGAGGTGAAGCGAGCTCTTCGGCGACGATGTCGTCGACGCCCT
>JBHEMA010000146.1:0-3077 GCA_046262795.1 Candidatus Dormibacteria bacterium
GTGTTGTACGACGCCTTTCCAGTGCACGTGCCATTGCCGGCAACACCGAGCACCTGGACGCCCTGACCACCGTTCCCGGTGATGACATTGCGTTCGCCGGTCGTAGTCCCTCCGATGCGGTTGTTCGTGGACGCGCCATACAGCGTGATACCGGCTCCGGCATTGGGCAGGCGGTTCATGCCGTCTGCGGTGGTGCCGATGTAGTTGCCGGTGATGACGGTGTTGTTCGCGTAGGAGACGTGGACACCCTCACCCCCTGTGGTGGCCGAGATCACGTTGCGATCGGCCGCGGTAGTACCGCCGATGGTGTTGTTCGGGCCCTCGACCTCCACGCCCTCGACGGTGACACCCGCCGCCGTTGAACCATCCGCAGTGCCGATCCAGTCCCCAGCGACCACATCGCCGCTCGATGTCGAGCGGATGAGCACGCCGTATCCATGGAACCGCGTGATGACGAGCCCGCGCACCGAGTCGTTGTTTCCGTCGAAGACGATCCCCGACATCTGCGAGTTGCTGGTGGGATCGTCGATACGAACGCTGGGGGCCTGCGCACCCGGCTGCGTCGTCGCGTCGATACTGACGTTGCTTGCCGTCACTTCGGGAAGCCCGACGCCGGTGGTCGCGCCGATCTCGATGGTCTGGGCGCCGCCCGGCGGGATGTTGAACTGAATCACGCCGGAGCCGGCGTTGTTGGCGGCGGCAAGGGCAGCTCTGAAGGTGCACTGCGACCTGGTGCACGCATTTGAAGTGTCAGCGCTGCTGTTCACGACGAAGACGGGCGCTGCCGCGCGCACGGGTGCATTGACCAGCAGCGCACCGAGCACGGCGCCACCAATCAGCATCACCCGCCACGTTTTGCCCATGCCTGCGCCCTGCTCAGGTGCCTCCATCGCTCGAACGCCGGCTCCCCTCGGCGCATGCCAGCTTCCCCGCTGCTGCAGGACAGTTTATGAATGTGTACCGCTTCGCGCTTGCGTCAGCGTTCGCGGCTTCTCGCCGCCACCTAGGATCGGGCCCTATGCCTGATGCGGCCCACGACCTGCTGAGGGGCGCGCGCATGCAGTCGCAGCGCTTGAGCGACGAAGCGCGGTGCGGGGGCGATCCGCTAGCGGTGCTCAGCGCCGTGACCGCCGTGCAGGCGCAGTCGTTCGACGCGGCACGGGCCTCACTGCGCGTGCGCAGCAACGGTCTGACGGTGATAGCGGTCAACCGTGCGCTCGATCATGACCGGTCCATCGTCTGGACGTGGCTCATGCGAGGCACCTTGCACTTCGTCAGCGCCGAAGACGTTCGTTGGTTGCTCGCGTTGTACGGACCGCGCAACATCGCGCGCGACCGTGGCCGCCGCGCCCAGGTGGGCTTGGACGATGCCACGTGCGAGCGAGCCCTGCGCGTGATTCGGCGCGTGCTGGCACATGGGCCATTGACGCGCCCGCAACTCCGCGATGGTCTGCTCCGCGGCGGCATCGACGTCTCCCGCCACCCGCAGACGCTGATCCACCTCGTGGCACACGCTGCGCACCGTGGCGTCATCGTCGTGCTGCCTCCAGTGGGTCGAGACAACCGCTTTGCGCTGCTCGACGATTGGCTCGGGGGACGCGTCGGCGCCCGGGTCGACGATCCTGAGGCCGAGCTGGCGCGGCGGTATTTCCGAGCGTACGCGCCTGCCACAGAGACGGACTTCGCGGCGTGGTCAGGTCTCCCGATGGCAAACGTACGGCGCGCGATGCGTGCGATCGGCGAGGAATTGCAAGAGTCGTCACTCGGCGCCGGCCGACTCTTCGAGCTTCGAGCGCCCCGGCGGCGCGCTCGGAGCAGCTCGCCTGCGCCAGAGCCGCTGGTGCGGCTCCTCCCCTACTTCGATACCTATTTACTTGGGTATCGCCCACGCGATCAGATGATCGATCCCGCGTACATGAAGCGTGTCATCGATGGAGGCTGGCTGCGACCCACGGTTTGCGTCGACGGTTGGATCGAAGGAGCCTGGCGGCTACGCCGAGAGCGACGCGAGGCCTTGCTGGACGTCGACCCATTCGGCGAACTGTCAGACGACGTGCGCCGCGGTATCGATCGGGAAGTGACCGCGATCGGTATGTTCCTCGAGCGGCCGGTGAGCCTGGGTACCGCTGATACTCTTGTGCGGTCCACGCCGACGTAGCTCAGTGGTAGAGCAGCGGTTTCGTAAACCGCTGGCCGGGAGTTCGAATCTCCCCGTCGGCTTATTTCGTTGATGAATGCGCCACCTAATGTTCGGTTGATGGTTGACAGCGACTTCGGTTGATGTGTGACGAACGGTTGGTATCCAATGCACATTCAACCTGAGTACGCGCTCGACCTAAGCGAAGCTCGGCGGCTCATCGCAGAACATGGGTGGGCGCGCGTCGTCACATACAGCGATGGAGCGCTGCGTGCGACGTACGGATACTTCCTCCTCGACGATGACGACGAGCGCGTAGTCGTCCGGGGCCACTTCTCTGGCGAAGATCCGCAGGCAGCCGACATCGAGAGGCGCTCACGGGTGCTGCTCATCTTTGACGGACCGCACGGATACATCTCTGCGTCCTGGTATCGGCCCGTGCTGACGAACACCGCGAGCACATGGAACCACATCTCAGTGCATGTGCACGGAGTCGCAGAACCGCTCGAAGGCGATGACGCGCTCGATGTGCTGCGACGCACGCTCGATCAGCATGAGGCCGAAGAAACCGATCCGTGGCGGCTCGAAGGCGAGTCACTGACGCGAGCGAGGGGACTGGTCGCCGGCGTACGCGCGTTTCGCCTGAGGGCAGACCGCGTCGAAGCGAAAGCGAAGATGTCGCAGGACAAACCGCGAGCCGTGATCACCCGCGTCATCGAAACGCTGGATCGGCCTGGACCGCACGCAAACTCCGCGCTCGCGGACACGATGCGCCGCGTCAACGCGCCGTAGGTCGCGGACCGCATCCACGCCGTCGGGACCCGGCATACAATGCCGGCTGCCCACCATCCCAGGAAGGAGTTGACTCTCATGCGCTGGTTCTCCAAGCCGCCTGCCGGATCTCTCGTCGCGGCTGCTGTGCTCGTCGTCGGCACCGTGC
>JBHEMA010000147.1:0-3874 GCA_046262795.1 Candidatus Dormibacteria bacterium
CGCTCATCGCCGCCGTCCTCCAGCGGGGACCGCAGCGTGTGCTTCTCGGCGGCAACATCGGAGACCCGGTGATCGACCGGCTCGATGACGTCACCGAGCAGGACTGGGTGGTGCTCGAGCTCTCGTCGTTTCAGATCGAGACGATCGCGGAACCACGCTGCGCCATCGCGTGCGTGCTCAATGTGACGCCGGATCACCTGGACCGGCACGGGACCTTCGAGGCATATGCCGCGATCAAGGCACGCATCGTGCGATATGCCCGCGAGACCGCCGTGCTCGGCTACGACGACGCTGTCACGCGTGACATGGCGCGCCAGACGGAGGTGCGCGTGCGCTTCTTCGGCGCCGACATCGGCACACACGATGGCGCCGCCGTCCGCGACGGTGCCGTCGTCACCGTGGAAGACGGAATCGCGACCGACGTGATGCCCGTCGAAGCCGTGCCGCTTTTCGGAGCGCACAACGTGCTCAACGTGCTCGCAGCCGTGGCGACGTCGCGCGCGGCGGCGATGCCGGTCAATGCAATCGCCGACGCGGTGCGTGCGTTCCATGCCGTTGCGCATCGCCTCGAGGTCGTCGCGGATGCCGGCGGCATCCTGTGGGTCAACGACAGCAAGGCAACCAACGCGGAGTCGGCGATCGTCGCGCTGCGCGCCTTCGGCGACCGGCCCATCGTCTGGATCGCCGGCGGCACCGGCGCGTCCGAGGTGCCGGGCGCCCTCCTCGACGAGGTCGCCGCGCACGTCCGCGTGGCCGTGCTCAACGGCGAGTCGGCAGCGCAGCTCGACGCTGCGTTGGCTGAGCGCGGTGTCTCCGCGCGGCGAATCACCCGCACACTCGCGGACGCAGTGCGCGTTGCGCATGAGGTGGCACGAGCGCGCGATGTCGTGCTGCTCTCGCCGGCGTACAAGAGCTTCGATCAGTTCCGCGACTTCGAGCATCGCGGCGATGTGTTTCGTGACCTGGTGCGCTCACTCGTCGATGCCGAGGCGTCGACCGTCTGATGGCAACACGCGTCGGAACCATCGATCGCGCACCTTCCTGGCGCACGACCGCGATGCTCGCGACCCGCGCTCTCCGCGCGACGGACCGCGCCGTCACGGCGAGCGGTGTCGACGGGTGGCTGCTCACCGTCGTCATCGCACTCGTCGCCTTCGGGCTTGTGATGGTGTACAGCGCGTCAGAGGCGCTCGGATATCTGTGGTACGGCAACCCCAGCTACTTCTTCGAGCATCAGCTGATCGGTGTCGGTCTCGGCGCCGCCGGCATGGTCGTCCTTGCGCGATTCGACTACCACCGGCTGCGCGCGCTGGCGAAGCCCGCGATGGTGGTGATGGTGCTGTTGCTGCTTGCGGTGCTCGTGCCGCACGTCGGCACGCAGGCGTACGGCGCTCAGCGCTGGTTCCAGGTGGGACCGCTGTCAGTGCAGCCGTCGGCGATGTCGATCGCGGTCGTCATCTTGTTCTTCGCGCGCTGGCTCGATGACCGCGGAGGCCACGTGCGATGCATGCGTGGCGTCCGCGACTACATGATCGTGATGAGCACCGTGCTCGTGCTCATCCTGCTCGAACGCGACCTCGGCAGCTCGATCGTCATCGCAGGTGTCGGCATGGTCCTGCTGGCGCTTGGGGGCGCGCGCAAACGTCACCTACTGCTCCTGACCGTCGTGCTGGGCGCGGGCGGATTCGCGCTCGTCGAGTTCGTCGCGTATCGCGCGGACCGGGTGGCGCACTTCCTCAACCCGTGCGCCGACGCCCTCGGCTCAGGGTTCCAGAACTGCCAGGCGCTCTACGCCCTCGGCTCCGGCGGTCTCACGGGTGCCGGGCTCGGCAACTCCGTGCTGAAGTTCGATTGGCTGCCCGAGGCCCATACAGACTTCATCTTCGCCATCATCGGGGAGGAGCTCGGGCTCATCGGAACTGTGGCGATCATCGGGGCGTTCCTCTTTCTAGCGTGGCGCGGGGTGCGCGCCTCGCTCCGCGCTCCGGACCGGTTCGGGGCCCTGCTCGCCGGAGGCATCACCGCGTGGATCTGCATCGAAGCGTTCGTCAATGTCGCCGCAGTCACCGGCGTCATACCCACGACCGGCATCCCGCTGCCGTTCATCAGCTACGGCGGCACATCGCTGGCGACGAGCCTCGTCGGCATGGGGATCCTGTGCAACGTGTCCGCACAGGGTCGCGGACGGGGAGCGGTGCAGCGTGCGGGTGTTGATCGCTGGTGGGGGGACGGGAGGACATCTGACGCCGGTGCTCGCAACGGCGCAGGCGCTGCGCGAGGCCGATCCTGACGGGGCGGTCGTCGTCGTGGGCCGCGCCGGCGGCGTCGCCGAACGGCTCGTAACCGACGCCGGCCTACCACTTCGCACGCTTCGCATCAGCGGCGTCGATGTCAGCCGTCCGGTCACGGTCGTCCGCGCCCTGACGAGCCTGCCGTCATCAACGCTCGCGGCGCGCAGACTGCTTCGACAGATGCGCCCGGATGTCGTCGTCGGCGGCGGCGGATACGTCTGCGTGCCGGTCGTCGCCGCCGCTCAGATGGAGCACCTTCCCGTGGTGCTCATGGAACAGAATGCGTATCCCGGCCGGGCCACGAGGTTGCTGGCACGGCGGGCACGCGTGGTGGCGACGTCGTTCGCTGAGACACGAACGCATCTGCGCGGCGCTCGCACCGTGGTCACGGGCAATCCGGTCCGCCCCGAGGTGCGGGCGCTTGCCGGCACACCCACCGGCGACCGGTGTACTCGCGTGCTGGTGACGGGTGGCTCGCAGGGGGCGCGGCGCATCAATCGGGCTATCTCGGGTTGCGTCGAGGGCCTGCTCAGCGCGAACGCTGCGCTGCGGGTGACCCACCAGTGCGGAGTCCGTGACGCGGACGAGATGTCGACGGCGCGCAACGCGCTGCCCGACTCGTTGCGCGCGCGCTACGAGCTGCAGCCGTTCTTCGACGACATCGCACGTCGCATCGCCGATGCGGATCTTGTCGTCATGCGCGCCGGCGGTTCGTCGCTTGCCGAATGCAGCACACTGGGACGTCCCATGATCCTCGTCCCGTACCCGCACGCCGGCGGCCACCAGGCATACAACGCCACGCCGTACGTGCGCGCGGGCGCGGCGGTGCTTGTCGAGGATGAACAGTGCACGCCGGCACGCATGCAACGCGAGGTTCTCGCCATCGTCGATGATCGGGCGCGCTGGTGCGCGATGGCCGAGGCGAGCCGCTCGATGGGACGGCCTGACGCCGCGGATCGAGTGGTCGACGTGATCTTCCGTGTGGCAGCGCACACGCGGGGGAGACACGCGTGACACGTCACGTGCACGTGCTCGGTATCTGCGGTTACGCCGCGGGTGGGGCTGCGATCCTTGCGCGCGACGCAGGCGACCGCGTCACGGGGTCCGACGACTTCGCGTACCCGCCCATGAGCGATGTCATCACCGCTGCGGGCATCGAGTGGGAGAACCGCAGTGATCCCGCGAATCTGGACCGCTGGGGCGTTCCCGATCTCGTCGTCGTCGGCAACCAGACAAGGTCGAACAACGCAGAGTTTCTCGACGTGCGCCGGCGAGGTATCCACTTCGTCAGCGAGATCGAGTTCTATGGGTCGCTCGCGGACGAGCGCATGCGCGTCGCAGTGTGCGGTACGCACGGGAAGACGACGACGTCTGCGCTGGTGGTCCATATGCTCGCCCGAGCTCAGCTCGATCCCGGGTTCCGGCTCGGGTCCACGTCGCTCGACCTCGGTGGCACGTCGCGACTGGGCAGCGGTCCCTTCGTGTTCGAGGGCGATGAGTACACCAGCGCGCCCTGGGATGCAACGCCCAAATTCGTGCATACCAAGCCGCATGCCGCGTGCGTCACGCGGTTGGAATGGGAC
>JBHEMA010000148.1:0-3190 GCA_046262795.1 Candidatus Dormibacteria bacterium
GCTCACGGAGATCGGCGACGAATGTCGCCATTCGTCGATGTTCGCTCGCTTGGTCGAAACACTCGGCGGAGAGCAGCACCGGCCGCTGCAGCGCACGCTGTTTCTCGGTCGCCTCATGAAGACGCTCGCCGATCCGGTCGAAGGATTCGCCGACATCCTCATCGCGGAGGAGTTGCTCGACCGCTTTCAGCGCGAGTTGATGATCGACGAGTCGGTGCAGCCGCTGACGCGCGCGGTGTCGCGCATCCACGTCATCGAAGAGGCGCGCCACGTCAAGTTCGCCCGCGATGAGCTGACGCGTCGTGTGCGCACATTGCCACGGTGGCAGCTGCAGCGTGTGCGACTCATCGTCGCCATCTCCGCAGAGGTCGTCGCCAAGGCGCTGGTCGTGCCCAGCTGCTACGCCGCGGTTGGTCTCGATCCACGCGAGGCAACACGCACCGCGCGCCGCAGTCCTGTGCGTCGCGAATCGCTGCGATGGGCAGGCGAAAAGCTGACGGCGTACTTCGACGACATCGGCTTGATCGGCGATGGCAGAGCGCGCCACATTTGGCAGCGCGCCGGCCTCCTCGCCGCCTGACCTGTCACAGCGCACCGCTCAGATGCAGGCCAAGGTCCGCCAGCGCTAGCTGCGCCGGCACCATCAACACTCCTAGGAATGCGAAGCGCGTGATGCTGAAGTGTGCCCCTTCACTGATTGCGAGCTTGCGCGCGATCAGGCTCGCCAACGACGCCGTGATGAACGCGTTCGGTCCCACGGCCAGCCCGAGAATCGCGCCCCATACGCTCGCATCACCGCTTGGGTGAACTGCCGCCGCCGCCGGTAGGTTGTTGACCGCCAGATCGAGCGCGGTGGTGATCGCCATCGCGTGCACGGCGCCTCCGCTCACGACCAGGCCGCTTATGCCGATCAACGACCGTATGGCCGTGGCGCAGGCAAACATCGGGATCAGGTCGAGGAGCATCGACGGACGCAGCCGGGCTGCGTGCTCCGCTTTGATGACCCTTCGCGTCGAGCGCTGACGGCACGCAAGCAAGCCGAGTGTGACGACGGTGTACACCGTCACCATCAACCAGGCGATCCAGCTGCGCGCGATGTACGCTCCGGGAGGCATCGGTGCACGGCTGAGGACCAGCAGCGTCGACGGGTTTGACGTCGGCAACAGAAACGACGCCGCATTCGCGGTCAACGCGACGGCGATGGCGAGATCTCCGCTCTCGCCTTGGTGGCGAACCGCTCGCAACGCGGTCGGCACAACTACCGCAACCGCAACGTCGAGGTTGACGCCGGCGCTGACGATCGCAGCGAAGCCCAGAAGCGCCATGCGCAGCCCCACGCCGGAGCACGACCGCGTCAGCATCCGTGACGCCCATCCGAATAGACCGAGGCCGTCAACCACCACTGCGCCGGCGATGACGGCACCAAGGACGAGAAACGGCACGACGGTTGACGACGCCGCGGCCTCGAGACGTCGTGTCGTCAGCCCGACCGCAACGATCGTCAGTGCCAGCCCGAGCACCCACAGCGCACGGCTGAGCGGGTCGGCGCCTGACACGATCCTGGCGGTTCGACGGCGTGCTCGAAGCGCAAGGGTGAGCGTCAGACGACCTCCATGCCAAGATTGAACCGGCCGCAACGCGCGTCGCGGGGTGCCCGCGGCGGCCGTATCTGACAAGATATTGGCACCTATGCACCGGCCGCCGCTGCCCCCGCCCCCGCCCGTGGACGAGTTGCTCGCCATCCCGCGGCTCGCCGACCGCATCGGCGTCACACCACGTGTGCTGCGCTACTGGGAGGAGCTCGGGTTGATCAGCCCGAGCCGCGAGCATGGGCGGTTGCGGTACTCGCCACGTGACCTCGCCATCGCGGCACTCACGAAGCGGCTGACGGACGCCGGCGTGTCACTCGATGGCATCGCCATGCTCAAACACCTCGCCGAGCGCGACATCCGGCGCGCAGCCGGTGACCGTGACGAGAAGCTGTTGACGGAAATGGCGTTGCGTATCCTCTATCAGCGCAAAGCGTTCACGGAGGTCACCGGCGTTGATGCCG
The DNA here is from genome assembly GCA_046262795.1 of Candidatus Dormibacteria bacterium. Lineage (GTDB taxonomy): Bacteria > Chloroflexota > Dormibacteria > Aeolococcales > Aeolococcaceae > JAFALX01. The sequence continues at coordinate 2,054 of JBHEMA010000148.1, forward strand.
AGCGCTACGCAGACGAGCAGTCAGACGTCCATCGGCGCCGTCATCCGGCATGAGCGCGCCGTGACGTCGCAATCCTTACAACCCTTCATCGAGTCGCGCCTTGAGCGCCCGAGTTCGAGCTTCGATGTCACCGTGCGCGACGGCGCGCACCACGGCGACGCGGCGTGCTCCGGCATCGAGCACCGACGGCAGCGTGTGCTCATCGATGCCACCGATGGCAAACCAGGGTCGCGTCTCCAGCCCTGATTCGGATCGCGTGGTCGCCGCGCGGACAAGCTCGAGTCCGCTTGCGCGCCTTCCCGGTTTGGTCGGCGTCTCGTATACCGGACCGGCGCAGAGGTAATCCGCCTCGGGGGGCGCTGCGGAGAGCTGTTCGATGGAGTGCGTCGAGAGACCGATGATGGACTCGCCACCGAGGATCTCGCGAGCGACGGCTAGCGGCAGGTCGTTCTGCCCGAGGTGCACGCCGTCCGCACCGGCCGCGAGGGACACGTCCGGACGGTCGTTGACGATGAACAGCGCCGCGTAACGCTCGGCTGCATTGCGGAACGTCTCACTCCAGCGCAACAGGTCACCCGCCTCCGCCTGCTTGTCGCGCAGCTGGATGATGTCAGCGCCGCCGCGGAGCACCGCATCGACGAATGACGCGAGATCGTCACCGCAGGTTCGGGCGTCGGTGACGACATACAGCCGCGCGTCGTGCAATCGCTGCCGGCGCCACGCTGCGTTGCGTGACACGCCAGTCAGCCCGCGCGTGAGCGCAGGTCGGGCAACCCCTCCCACGCAGTGGACGCTTCTGCGTAGAGACGCTGCGGGATGCGTCCAGCACGATGCGCAAGCCGTCCCGCCTCCACCGCTTTGCGTATGGCTGTCGCCATGAGTACGGGATCGGCTGCGCGCGTGATCGCTGACGCGACGAGCACCGCCGAGCAGCCGAGCTCCATCGCGATTGCGGCATCGGATGCCGTGCCGATGCCCGCATCAAGGACGACGGGAACGTGCGCGTGCTCGAGGATGATGCGCAGGTTGTAGGGGTTGCGAATGCCTGAGCCACTGCCGATGGGCGCACCAAGCGGCATGACCGCGGCGCAGCCGACGTCTTCCAGCCGGCGTGCAAGCACTGGATCGTCATTTGTG
>JBHEMA010000149.1:0-5006 GCA_046262795.1 Candidatus Dormibacteria bacterium
GAGTGAACGCATGCTGATGCCGAAGCGGACGAAGCACCGCAAGATGCATCGCGGCCGGCGCACCGGTGCGGCGCAACGCGGCAGCACGCTCGCGTTCGGTTCCTACGGACTGCAGGCGATCGAGCCGTGCTGGATGACGAACCGGCAGATCGAAGCGGCGCGACGTGCGATGATGCGCCACGTGCGCCGCGGCGGCAAGATCTGGATCCGCGTCTTCCCCGACCACGCGTACACCAAGAAACCGGCGGAGACGCGCATGGGCAGCGGCAAGGGTCAGCCCGAAGGCTGGGTTGCCGTGGTGCTTCCCGGACGCATCCTCTTCGAGATGGCTGGTGTCACCCACGAGGTCGCGCAAGAGGCGATGCGCCTGGCGGCGCACAAGCTGCCGATCAAGACGCGTTTCGTGCAGCGTGAGGAAAGCGGCACCGAGGTCGAGGCGTCCGCATGAGCAAGCAAGCGGAGGCGATCAAGACGCTGCGCGACATGACCGAGGCCGAGCTCGACGACCACCTACGGCAGCAGCGCCGCAGGCTGTTCGAGCTGCGCTTCCAGCAGGCGACGGGACAGGTGGAGAACCATCGGCAGGTTCGCGACGTGCGTCGTGAGATCGCCCGAACCATGACGGTGCAGATCGAGCTGCAGCGCGTCGCTGCTGCTGTGGAGACAACCCATGAGTGACGCCACGGCGACGGCACGGACGCGCCGCAAGACGCGCGAGGGTGTTGTCGTCAGCGACAAGATGCAGAAGACGGTCATCGTGCTGGTGCAGGACACCAAGCCGCACCCGCTCTACAAGAAGGTCGTGCGCTCGTCGCGCCGGTACAAGGTGGACAGCGGCGAGCAGACCTGTGGCGTGGGTGATCGCGTCCGCATCATGGAGACGCGTCCCATCTCGAAGGAGAAGCGCTGGCGCGTCGACGAAGTGTTGGAGAAGGCGCGCTGAGATGATCCAGCAAGAAACGCTGCTCAAGGTGGCGGACAACAGTGGTGCGCGCGAGCTGCTCTGCATCCGCGTCCTCGGCGGCAGCCATCGCAAGTACGCGTCCGTCGGCGACCTCATCGTCGGCACCGTCAAGGTGGCGCAGCCGAACGCGCAGGTGAAGAAGGGTGATGTGGTGCGCGCTGTGGTGGTGCGGACGAGCAAGGAGTTCTCGCGGCGCGACGGCAGCAACATTCGCTTCGACGAGAACGCCGCGGTGCTCATCAATCCGCAGAACAATCCCCGCGGCACGCGCATCTTCGGACCGGTGGCACGGGAGCTGCGCGAGCGCAACTTCATGAAGATCGTCAGCCTGGCGCCAGAGGTGCTGTGACGGTGAAGACGAAGAAGAACCGCAGCGAACGGCGCCGGCGCGTGGCGTTGCAGAATGAGGGGTGGGCACGAGGCCGCGTGCGTCCGCTCGATATCCGCGAGGGCGACACGGTCGAAGTGATCGCCGGCAAGGACAAGGGCAAGCGCGGCGTGGTGCAGCGCGCCGTCCCCGAGCATCAGCGCATCGCTGTGCGCGGCGTGAACCTGCTGAAGCGGCACACGCGTGCCGGCGTGCAGGGCAACATCCAGGGCGGCATCGTCGACTTCGACGGACCGATCTCGTACAGCAACGTCATGCTGGTCTGCAACCGCTGCGACAAGACCACGCGGATCGCGCACAAGGTCGATGACGAGGGCAACCGCCACATCGTCTGCAAGAAGTGTGGCGAGCGCTACGAGAGGGAGCGGTCCTGATGGCCGTTGCCGTTCGCACCAGCGAGATGCCGCGGCTGCGGCGCCGCTACATCGACGAGATCACACCCTCGTTGGTCAAGGAGTTCAGGTATCGCAACGCGATGCAGGTGCCGCAGATCGCGAAGGTCGTGCTCAACGTCGGACTGGGCGAGGCGATCACGAACGGACGAGCGATCGACGCGGCGACCTCGGACTTGAAGACGATCACCGGCCAGGCGCCCATCGTCATCCGGGCGCGCAAGTCGGTGGCGGCGTTCAAGCTGCGCGAGGGGATGCCCATCGGCGCGAAGGTGACGCTGCGTGGGGATCGCATGTACGACTTTCTGGACAAGCTGCTCAATGTCGCGCTGCCGCGCATCCGCGACTTTCGCGGTGTCGATCCGAAGGGCTTCGACGGCCACGGCAACTACACACTCGGCCTGCGCGAGCAGCTGGTATTTCCGGAGATCGACTACGACAAGATCGACAAGCTGCGCGGACTCGAGGTCTGCATCGTGACGACGGCCAGGACGGACGCCGAGGCGCAATCACTGCTGACCGGGTTTGGCATGCCGTTCAGGAAGGTAGGAGGCTGACCCCCTAGATGGCCAAGAAATCGTTGATCGCCAAGTCCCTGCGTCCGCCGAGGTTCGCCACGCAGGAGCACCATCGCTGCGGCAACTGCGGACGCTCGCGCGCATACATGCGCAAGTTCGGCCTCTGCCGCATCTGCTTCCGGAAACTCGCCAGTGTCGGGCAGGTTCCCGGCGTCAAAAAGAGCTCGTGGTGACGCGATGAACAGTGACACCATCGCCGACATGCTGACTCGCATCCGCAACGCCAACGCGGCCAACCACCGCACGGTGGAGATTCCGGCGTCGCGTATGAAGGTCGAGATCGCGCGCGTGCTCACGGAAGAGGGATACATCGAGTCGTTCTCTTCGGCGGGCGAAGGTGCTGCGGCGACGCTGACCATCACGCTGAAGCCGCCGACCGCTCGTGGCCGCGCCCTGAGCGGGCTCCGGCGCATCAGCCGCCCTGGGCTGCGCGTGTACGCGCGCAAGAGTGAGGTCCCTCGTGTGCTCGGCGGTCTCGGCATCGCCATCATCTCCACCTCGCACGGCCTCATGACCGGACGCGCCGCGCAGCGCGCCGGCCTCGGCGGCGAGGTTGTTGCGTACGTGTGGTGATCGCATGTCGCGCATAGGCAAGCTGCCGATCACGGTTCCCGCCGGCGTCGACGTGACGTTGACGGGGAGCCATCTGAGCGTGAAGGGCACGCGTGGGACGCTGGAGCGCTCGCTGCCGCCTGCCATGCGCATCAGCGTCGAGGGCGGCGTCATCACGGTCGAACGGCCGACCAACACCACGACGCACCGGTCGCTGCATGGACTCACGCGCACGCTCGTGAACAACATGGTGGAGGGCGTGTCACGCGGCTTCACGCGCGATCTCGACCTCGTCGGCGTCGGTTTCCGCGCTGCCAAGCAGGGGAACGACCTCGTGCTGACGCTCGGTTACTCGCATCCGATTCGCTACTCGCCACCCGAGGGCGTGAACATCGACGTACCGGCGCCGACACAGATCGCAATCAGCGGCGTCGACAAGGAGCTTGTCGGTCAGGTTGCGGCGAAGATCCGCTCCTTCCGCAAGCCCGAGCCGTACAAGGGCAAAGGCATCCTGTACCGCGGCGAACAGCTTCGCCGCAAGGCAGGCAAGTCCGGCAAGGCCGGAAAGGCGGGCAAGTAGGTGAACACGAAGCATGATCGACGCGCAGCGCGGGACCGTCGTCACCGGCGCGTGCGCAAGCAGGTTTCGGGAACCGCAGAGCGTCCGCGTCTTGCGGTGTTCCGCAGCCTGCATCACATCAGTGCGCAGCTCGTCGACGACTCGTCCGGTCGTACGCTCGCAGCCGCATCCACCGTCGAGAAGTCACTGAGGCCCAAGACCGGCGGCCCGACGGCTGCCGCAGCTGCCGGCGTCGGCACGACCATTGCCGAGCGCGCTCGCGCAGCGGGCATCGAGCAGGTCGTCTTCGACCGCGGTGGCTATCTGTATCACGGACGCGTGCGCGCCCTCGCCGAGGCGGCGCGTGAGCACGGGTTGAGGTTCTAGCTGATGGCGATGCGCATGGATCGCCGCGATGATCGCGGCGGGGATCTCCAGGAGAAGATCGTCTCGCTGAACCGTGTGGCCAAAGTGGTCAAGGGCGGCCGCCGGTTCTCGTTCAGCGCGCTCGTCGTCGTCGGTGACGGCCAGGGGCGTGTCGGCGCTGGACTTGGCAAGGCGGGAGATGTGCCCGACGCGATCCGCAAAGGCGTCGACGACGCCAAGAAGCACCTCATCACCGTGCCCATGGTTGGCCGCACCATTCCGCACGAGGTCCGCTACAAGCTCGGTGCCGCGAAGGTCCTGTTGAAACCGGGCGTGCCGGGAACCGGCGTCATCTCGGGAAGCTCGATGCGAGCCGTCGTCGAGGCCGCCGGTATCCACGACATCCTCACCAAGAGCCTCGGCACCGACAACCCGATCAATGTGGTGCGCGCGACGGTCGCCGCATTGGCAAGCCTGCGCACGCTCGACGAGGTCGCCGCGTTGCGTGGTATCACCGCCGAGCAGGTCATCGGCAGCCGCAAGCTCGCCGACCAGATCAGCGGGCGCAACGGCGGTCGTGATGGCGCGCAGAAGAAGGTTGCGCCGGCGGAGCCGTCGAGTGAGGCAGTGCCTGCGACATGAACACGCTGCGCATCACCTATCGCAAGAGCGCGATCGGCTATCCCGCCGACCAGAAGCGCACGCTTGCCGCGCTCGGGCTGCGTCGCCTGCAGCAGACGGTGGAGCGCGAGTCGACGCCGTCGATCCGCGGCATGGTGCAAAAGGTGCGCCATCTCGTCAGTGTCGACGGTGTTCCTGCCGACACCGCTGCCGGCATGGAGGTGCTGGGTCGGAGAAACGGTGAGGTGACAACGTGAAGCTGCACGACCTCTCGCCTGCACGGGGCAGCCGGATGCGCAAACAGCGTGTCGGCCGCGGCATCGGCGCCGGCAAGGGCAAAACGTCCGGTCGCGGTCAGAAGGGGCAGGGCTCGCGCTCGAGCGTCGGGCTTCCCGTCGGCTTCGAGGGCGGCCAGATGCCGATGACGCAACGGCTCCCCAAGCTGCGTGGCTTCCACAACAAGTGGCGCACCGAGTTCGCCATCGTCAACGTCGGCAAGCTCGGGCGGTTCGAGCGCGACACTGTTGTCGACGGCGACGCGCTCGCGGGCGCCGGTCTCATCACACGCCCGAGCGTCCCGGTCAAG
>JBHEMA010000150.1:0-5458 GCA_046262795.1 Candidatus Dormibacteria bacterium
GACCTCCGGCCGGCGCAACCCAACGATGCGCAGCTGTTCGCGTCACTCGCGCGTCGCCTCGGCTCGGCCGCGGATGTGCCCGCGGTTGCCGGGGCCGCGCTCGAGGTGTGCCGTGAGACCTTTCCGCAAGCCACCGCCGGCGCGGTGCTCATCAATGACGAGGTCGACGGGCTCCTCAAGTCGCCCGGCGTGTCGTTGCAGGAGTCGGGGTTGGTGCGCGGCGAGCCACCGATCGAGATGACTCCGGGCGAGGGACTTGCCGGTGCCGTCTTCACCGAGTCGCAGCCGACCGTGTGGGAAACGGCGCTCGACGTTTCCCGCGCACACCGCAACCTGCGCGAAGCGAACCGACAGCGCATGCGCTCAGCGCATCCCGGCTTCGTGCATTCGGCAATCGGTGCTCCGCTCGACATCGGCGGAGGCGACGCCATCGGCACCATCGTGCTCACGTGTCATACACACGAACGCGCGTGGACGCACGCAGATGTGCACGCGCTCCAGATCATCGCCGCCGAGACGGCTCGCAACCTCGAGCGAGCGAGCCGGTATCAAAGCGAGGCCGGTCATGCCGCGGCCGATCCGGTGACCGGTCTCACGGGACCGCGCGGCCTGCGCCAGGTGCTCGAAAAGGAGGTGGCGCGGGCGACGCGCGGCGGTGACATGCTCGCCGTGCTGATGTCGGACATCGCCGGTCTGCGGACCGTCAACCACGCGTGGGGACCCGACGCAGGCAACCGCCTGCTCGCACTGTTCAGCGACGTGCTCCGCGTGACGCTGCGCCGCGAGGACACGGCGGCTCGCATCGGCGCCGACGAGTTCGCGTGCGTACTGCCGGGCGCCGACCAGCAACAGGCAAGTGCGATCGCCGAGCGCATCGCCGCGCGATTCGCCGATATCACGCGTGACGACCCCGTCGCCGGAGGACTCCCGCGAGTGTCGACGGGCACCGCCGTCTTTCCCACCGACGGTGTCACTGCCGCCGCGTTGATCGGTATCGCCCAGCGTCGGCGTGACGCCATTCCCGGCGACGAACAGAGCCTGACGGGTCGTCCGCGACCTCCCTGGTGGGCACGGGCGCAGCATCGCGACGATCGCGGCGGCGCTTGACGCCGGGGCCTGGCGATACTTATAGTGTCGAACTATTAGCGCTACTAACAAGCTTGCACCAGCGGAGGTCGAGGGCATGGCCACAGTGATACGAAGCGCCGCGCCTGCCGCTGCAGTGGACCGGCGTGCGCTCGTAGACGAGCTGGTGCGGCTGCTCCCTGGCCTGCGGCACCGCTACTTCAGCGCCGTCTCCGCCGCCGTCGAAGACGAGGTCGGGTCGGCGACCCCCCATCAGATGGAGGCGCTGCACCTCTTGCACCTGACCATCGGTGATGGCGCGGCCCAGGAGTCGCGCGGCGCGACGATGAACGAGCTTGCCCGACGACAGCACTGCGCGCTGAGCACGGCGACCGCACTCGTCGACCGGCTGTTGCGACAGGGGCTCGCAGAGCGCGTCGCTGATCCTGCGGATCGGCGCGTCGTACGCATCGTGCCGACCGCCAAGGGACGCGCGCTGCAGGAGCGCTTCGGGGACGTCAAGCGCACCGTCGCGCTCGACGCGCTTTCCACGCTGAGCGACTCAGAGCTCGAGATGCTGGTCGCGCTGCTGCGCAAGGTCGTCGGTGGCGCGGGCGCCGACAACGGCGTCAAGGAGGTTGCTCATGACTGAGGTGCTCACCCGCGATGATGTGCATGCCACGGACGACATCGGTGCGGTGATGCCCGCCGACGACGTCGTCAGCGTGCAGCACGCGCGAGTCGGGCGCTTCGAGTACAAGTGGGTGGCGCTCTCTGTCGTGCTCTTCGGCACGATCATGACGATCCTCGACGCGACGATCGTCAACGTCGCCATCCCGACGCTGCAGGCGGACTTGCATGCGGGCTCATATGCCGACATCGCATGGGTCGTGACCGGCTACATGCTCGCGCAAGGCGCGGTCATCCCGATGACGGGCTGGGCGACAGACCGTTTTGGCACGAAACGTCTGTATCTCATCACGATCGCGATGTTCACGCTCGCATCGATGGCGTGCGGCATCGCGCAAAACCTTCCTGAGCTGATCCTCTTCCGGGTGCTGCAGGGCATCGGCGGTGGCATGCTGATGCCGATCGGTATGACGATCATCCTGCAGGCCGTGGGACCGCAGCAGATGGGTCGTGTCATGGGAATCTTCGGAGTCCCCATGCTGCTTGCGCCTGCGTTGGGACCTGTGCTCGGCGGCTGGTTCGTGCAGGACTTCACGTGGCGGCTCATCTTCTATGTCAACGTACCGATCGGCATCATCGGATTCCTCGCGGCGTCGCGTTTTCTCGTCGAGACGCACAAGCGCCACAAGCTGCAGCTGGACGTGTTCGGGCTGCTCACCGCCACGCCTGCGGTGGTATCGCTCATGTATGCCGTCGACCGCAGCGCGTCACTAGGATGGACTTCGTCACTCGTCGACGGGATGCTCGTCCTGGCGGCGCTGTTCTTCACCTCGTTCGTGCTGAGCCAGCTACGGCATCGGCGCAATGCGACCTTGCTGATGCTGCCGCTTGCGGCGGTGGCGATCGGTCTGGCGCTGAACGCCGGCTTGAGCCAGGGATTCGCCTCGCTCGAGGCGCTGGTGATGATGGGCGCCGCGGTCCTTGCCGCCATCAACCTCGTCATCGGAATGCGGCGCTACGACGAGCCCCTCCTGCACCTCGAGCTCTTCAAGGACGGCACCTTCTCGTGGGCAATGGTGCTCGGACAGATCATCGTCACGGTGATGTTCGGCGCGATGCTGCTCATTCCACTGTTCCTGCAGCAGGTGCACGGCTTCGACGCGCAGCAGGTGGGTCTCTTGCTGCTCCCGCAAGCGGTGACGGCGGCGATCGCCATGCCGCTCGGTGGTCTGCTCACCGACCGCATCGGTCCGCGTCCTGTGGTTGTCACCGGCATGATCCTGCTGGCCGGCGGCGGTGTGCTGCTCGCGCAGCTCCGTCCCGATTCCCCTGTCACACTCGTCATCGGCGCGCTGCTCCTGCGTGGCTTCGCCATGGGCTTCGCGATGATGCCGTCGATGTCCGCCGCGCTCGCGAGAATCCCGCGTCAGCTCAACTCGCGCGCGTCGAGCATCACCAACACGCTGCAGCGCGCGGGGTCGTCCATCGGCATCGCGGTGCTCGTCACCGTCCTGGTGAGTCAGTTCGCGCCCGCTGCGCTGCAGACACCGTGCAATCCACCACCCGGTGTCCCGGCGCAGGTGTGCACGCAGCTGCAGCACGGTTTCACGAACCTGCAGTCGTCGCAGTTCCAAGGATCGTCAGGGTCGTTCACACCAACAGGCGTGCCACCAGCGGTCGCGCACTTCGCCAAGAGCTACTCGGACAACGTCGTGAGCACCGCATTCGACCGCGTGTTCGTCGTGCTCATCGTGCTCGCAGTGATCGGCATCATCCCGGCACTGTTCTTGAAGCGCCCGCCGAAGGCCGCGACCGCACGGCGAGGTGCGCTCGCAGCGTAAGCGTTCGGGTCGCAGCGGCTAGCCAGGGCGCGGGGTCCTGTGCCCCGCGCTCTCGTCAACCGCCTGCTGCTCGGTAACGAGCTGCTCGCTGAGCGATCAACTCGTCTGTCGGGATGCGGCGGAGCTGCGCGAGGTTGCGCGTGATCGCTCCCTTGATGGCGGCGATCACGACATTCGGATGCGCGTGCGCGCCCGGTTCCGGTTCGGGGATGAGCTCGTCGACGAGTCCCATCTCGTGCGCCGTATCAACGCCCGGACGGAGTGCAGCGGCAGCGCGGGCGCGCTGTCCCGCGTCGCGATACAGGATTGCCGCGCAGGTCTCCGGTGGCGCCACTGTGTACACGGCGTTCTCCAGTGCGAGCACGCGATCCGCGAGCGCAACCGCAAGCGCGCCGCCGGAGCCGCCTTCGCTGAGGACGATGCTCACGGTCGGCACTCGCAGCGCGAGCATGCACCGGAGTGACTCGGCGATCGCCCACGCCTGTCCTCGCTCCTCGGCGCCGATGCCGGCGTGTGCTGCAGGTGTGTCGACGAGGCACACGACAGGGATGCCGAACTTCTCCGCCTGGCGCATCAATCGCTGCGCCTTGCGGTAGCCCTCGGGATGGGGCATGCCGAAGTTGTGCAGCGCGCGTGTCATGGGGTCCGTACCCTTCTCCTGGCCGATGACCATGACGGTGTGCCCGTCGAGACGCGCGGGGCCCGCGACGACGGCACGGTCGTCGCCGTAGAGCCGGTCACCGCGCAGCTCGGTCCAGCCGTCGAACACGCAGGCGATCACCTGCAGCGCCCGCGGTCGGTTCGGGTTGCGCGCCAGCTCGACGCGTGCAAATGCGGCGCGCTCCTGCTCGGTCGTGTCGATCGTCGTCGTCACGCCGTTTGCGTGTACATCGTCAAGAGTGACGCGATCGTCGTGCGGAGCTGTGACCGTGAAACGACCATGTCGACCATGCCACGCGCCAGCAGGAACTCCGAGGTCTGAAAACCCTCCGGCAACCGGTCGTGGGTCGCCTGCTCGATGACGCGCCCACCGGCGAAGCCGATGCGCGCATGCGGCTCGGCGATGATCACGTCGGCCTGCACGGCGAAGGACGCGGTGACGCCGCCAAAGCACGGATCGCCGAGGACAGAGATGTACGGCAGATGCGCACCCGATACCAGGGCCACGCCGGTCGAGCACCGCGCCATCTGCGCCAGCGATGCAATGCCCTCCTGCATGCGTGCCCCGCCCGACGTGCACACCGCGACGAGCGAACGGCCGCCTGCGGCCGCGTCTTCGCAGGCGCGCACGAACATCTCCCCCGCAGCGCTGCCGAGTGATCCGCCGAGGAACGCGAAATCCATGCATGCGAGCGTGACCGGGATGCCGTCGACGCGCGCATGCGCGATGGCAAACGCTTCGTCGATACCGGTGCGCTCGCGGGCCCGAGCCACTCGCTGCGGATACGGCACACCGTCGTCGAACCGCAGTGGATCACGGTCGCCGACGTCGAGTGTCAGCGGTTCGATGCTGTGCGCGTCACCGAGCTGGGCGATGCGCTGCAACGCGGGCACCGCGCCGTGGTGGCCGCACTCGACGCAGACGTTGAGGTCGGCCTTGTACCGCTCGTACACGTAGCGCCGGCCGCAAGCCGGGCACGCGACGGTGCCCGAGGGCGCAACCGGACGCAGCTGCGGTCCCGGTGCGGTGACGCGTCGCGGTGGCGCCTGACGGCGCGCGATCATGCCGGTGGGATCGTCCACTCGAGCGCGATGCCTCCCCACGTCGCGCCGGCACCGAAGCCGACCATCAAGACGCGCGCACCGGCTTCGAGGCGCCCGGATGCGTCCGCGTCAGCGAGGGCGAGCGGAATCGACGCAGCACCGGTGTTGCCGAAGCGGTCGACGTTCAAGACGAAGCGCTCCATCGGTACGTGCACGCG
>JBHEMA010000151.1:0-4364 GCA_046262795.1 Candidatus Dormibacteria bacterium
GTGGTGAACGTGGGCGGCGACAGCGCGAGTTTAACAGCGGCTAAAGCGGCAGGTCGTCGTACACGGAGTGCAAGGCCCAACGGCGTTGCGGTGCGGCACCCAGGCTGTTCAGGCGCAGCTGACGCCGCCGTCGTCGCGCCGCGGCGCGATGCAGGCTCGTTCCGGCGAAGACCTGACCGAGATCCTCGACGGAGTTGAGGATCGGGCGGCGCCAGTACCAGCACGCGAGGATCGCACCGATGAACAGCGTCCACATCGCGATCGTGCCCAGCGGTGACCCTGCGCTCGTCCTCGGGGCGGGCGCAGCAGTCGCATGCGACGGACGCGTCACCGGCACGGGCGTCGCCGTCGGCGCGCCGGGATGCGCCTGCTGCCATGCCAGGATCTCCGCCTTGCGCTGCGCAATCTGCGGGTCGTAGCGCTCGACGCCGTCGCGGACGGCGAGCGCCACGGCCTGACGGAAATCCTCCGTCGCCATCAGCCCCGCCTCGCGCGGATTGCTCATGTACGCCATCTCCACGGTGCCCGTCGGCATGGGATTGTGGATCCACCAGTTGTCGCGCAGCACGATGCCGTCGTCGCTGACTCCCGCGGACGCGAGGTCGCGACCGAGCGCGTCCTCGAGCGTCTGCGCAAACGCTTGACTCCACGCACCGGGATACAGCACCAGCGATCCGCTCGCCGATGCGTTTTGGTATGAGTTGACATGAACACTCACGAAGAGTTGCGCGTGCGCCTCCACGGCTATCTGCTCGCGGTCGGAGATGCTCACCCACTCGTCGCCTGTGCGCGTCATCACCGGTTCCACCAGGTCTTCGCGCAGCAGCGCGGCGACGCGCTGTGCCACGTCGAGGGTCACCTCCTGTTCCTGCAGGCCGCTCGCCGAGATGGCGCCGGGGTCGAACGGCTGCGCGGGATCGTTCGGATCGGCGACGCCACCGTGCCCGGCGTCGAGCGCGATCACGATCGGCTTCGGCGGCGCCGGCGTCGACGCGGCGCGCGCGTGCGTCGATACGCCGAGGACGGCCGCAGCGCTTGCGGCCACCGGGGCGATGGCGAGGACGTGGAGAAGACGAGCCCGGAGGCGCATGGCCCTCCGCCAGTTTAGGGGGGAGAGGCGGCTAGCGAACCTCGGCAGCGAACGGGAGCACCGCGATGTGCCGCGCCCGCTTCAACGCAACGGTCAGTGCGCGCTGATGCTTCGCGCACGTCCCTGTCATCCGCCGCGGCAGGATTTTGCCGCGATCCGAGAGATAGCGGCGCAGCCGCGTGACCTCTTTGTAGTCGATGAACTCGACGTGCTCGAGGCAGAAGCTGCAGACCTTGCGTCTGCGGCGATCGAACTCAGGCATACAACCTCACTCTTCCGCCGTCGTCAGAACGGGATGTCATCGGGGTCGACGTCGCCGCCGACGGCAGCCGCCTCTGGTTCCGCGCTCGCGCCGACGCCGGCTGCAACCGGCGCGGCCGCTGCGTCGCCTCGTCCGTCGAGGAACTGCACGTCGGACGCGTTGACCTCGGTCTTGTAGCGCTTCTGTCCGCTCTGCGCGTCATCCCACGAGCGTGTCTGCAGGCGGCCTTCGACATACACGAGCCGTCCTTTCTGCAAGTACTGGCTGCACGTGTCCGCCAGCTTCCGATTGCCCTGGTTCCAGACGACGATGTCGTGATAATCGGTGAACTCGCGACGCTCGCCGTTCTGGTCCTGCCCGTAGCGGTTGGTTGCAATCGCGAGGTTGCACACCGGAGTGCCGCTCGGCGTGTACCGCAGCTCGGGATCGCGCGTGAGCCGGCCGATGAGCATCACGCGATTGAGGGAACCGGCCATCAGATGTCTCCTTCGTCGTCGCTGGCAGAAGGTGCCTCCTCGAGGTCCGTGTCCTCCGCATCTTCCTCTGTTTCGGCGGACGCGGTGGCGACAGTCTCCTCCTGGTCGCCGAGCGGCTCCGGAGGCGTCTCCATGTGCGCCTCCTCGATCTCGGCGTCGGGTTCGGGCATCGCTCCCTGGTGCTGCACGAGCAGGTGGCGGAAGACGCTGTCATGGATGCGCAGCGCTCGCTCGACCGGCGTGACCTTGTCGCCCTCGAGCCGCAGGGCGACCAGCACGTAATGGCCGTCGCGCAAACGGTGAACCTCGTAGGCGAGTCGGCGCTTGCCCCAGAGCGTCGTCTTCACCACCTCGCCGCCCTGTGCCTCGATGATGCCGCGCACCGATTTGATCGCGCCGCGCAGCGCCTCATCGTCCAGCTCCGGCCGGACGATGTACATGAGCTCGTAGTCGCGCGTCACGCGCGCCACCTCCTTTCCCCTGGCCTTGCGGCATCCGGACGTCCGCGCCGTCGAGGTGTACAGACGGCGCTGCCGGATGCAGGAAAGCATTCCGATGCTCCCGTACGGGAGCGCGACCCGCGCAGTCTAGCAGTCAGCCGACACGAAACTGCTTCGGCAACGGCGTGAGGTTGCGGCATCCGTCCTCCGTCACGACGACGAGGTCTTCGATGCGGATGCCGCCGAGCTTCGGGTCGTAGAGGCCCGGTTCGACGGTGACGACGTCGCCGACCTCGAGCGTCACCTCGACATCGCCGACGCGCGGGTACTCATGGATCTCGAGGCCGACTCCGTGACCGGTGCCGTGGATGAACCGTGCGTCGCTCTCGATGTCGCGATACCGCTCCGGCAGCGAGCCGTAGCCGTGCGCCTTGAACACCTCGCAGCACGCGAAGTGCACATCACGACCGTCGGCACCGGGGCGCACAGCGTCCAATCCGGCCTGCTGCGCCTCCAGCACGGCGTCCCACATTCGCTGCACCTCGGGGTGCGGCGTGCCACGCACGACCGTGCGCGTCAGGTCACCCCAATACCGCGTGCGCTTGTCGAACGGAAAGATGTCGAGCACGATCGGCAGACCGGCGCGGAGCACGTCACTCGACGCGCGATGCGGATCAGCGTTCTCGGGCGCGCCGCAGCAGATCGAGTCCTCCGTGCCGCAGCCGAGCTCGAGCATGCGCGACTCAACCGCAAGCGCGAGATCCTTGCCCGAAAGCGGTGCACCGTCCCGGTACAGAATGCCGTCGCGGATGTCGGCCGCGGCGACGATGTCGACGGCGCGTTGCAGCCCCTCCATGCCGGCATTTTCGGCGCTTGCCAGCATCTCGATCTCGGAGTCGGTCTTGATGCGACGCTCACGGCGATAGAGATCGGAGCGCGTCGTCACCGCAACGTCGTTCGCACGGAGATGATCGGCGAGCACCGCGGGGAAATCGGAGTCGACCACCACGCTGCTCAGCTGATGCGTCCGGCACACCGCTGCCACCAGCAAGCTCCACGCGTCCTGCTCGCTGCCGGCGGCGCGCATCTTCTCCGCCAGGTTGAGTTCGGAGGTGCAGCGCACCTCACCGACGCGCGCCTCCTTGCGCGCGCGCCCCTCCTCGAGAACGCTCACCCAGAGCGTCGTGTCGTCACCACCGCGGTCGACGACGACCACCGGATCGGGCGCGAGAAAACGCGTGCGATACAGGATGTTCGGATGGTGATACGTCTCACCGAAGAGCAGCACCGTGCGCTCGTCACTCATCACGGCAAGCGTAGCAGCCCCTTGGGAAGCGACGTGAATCGCTTCAGTACGGTGGTGTACGCACGCCGCGTCGTGACGACGGCGTGCTGACGATGACGATCAGCCGGTCGACGATCCACGCGGCGATCGAGTAGATGACGATCGCGAGCAGATCGGTCCAC
The DNA here is from genome assembly GCA_046262795.1 of Candidatus Dormibacteria bacterium. Taxonomy (GTDB): domain Bacteria; phylum Chloroflexota; class Dormibacteria; order Aeolococcales; family Aeolococcaceae; genus JAFALX01. Next base: position 3,736 of record JBHEMA010000151.1, read on the forward strand.
ACCACCGGATGGTGCCCGGGTGTCGTGCTGATGGCGAAGATGCCGCGAAACGGCGCCGCGAGCGCAGCTCCGATCGCGTAGATCGCGCGCGCAAACCCGACGTTGTTTGCGCCTGCGAGCAGGAAGAGAAAATCGAGGGCGAGGATGAGGTCGACGATTGCCAGGCACACCCACACCAGCTGACGACCGCGGAATCCACGAGGCGCCGCGACGGTGTTTGTGGTGTATGCCCGTTGCACAGGTGCCGTCACCGGCAGATAGCCCGGCGGCGGTGGTGGAGGTGGTACCGGCTCGATGTAGTCGTGCTGGTACTCGCAAGACTCGCGTGTCATTCCACGGTCACGCTATCAGACGGGTCCCGCGCGGGACGCGAGCGCGCAGTGCGAAGCATCGGTCGCGTGTGACCGATGCTTCGCCTACGGACGATTCAGTGGAATGTCAGCGACGGTGGCGTGCGATGGAGCGCCGCCGCTGCAACGCGATGCCTGCGCCGGCAACGAGCGCCGTGGCGGCGATGATCAATGACGCCGCCGGGAACTCGGGCACGTTCGTCGCACTGCTGCCGAGAATCGCGTCGTACGCGGGCGTTGCATCCGTGATGGTCGGGATGTTGTCGCACGGTGCAGGTG
>JBHEMA010000152.1:0-3807 GCA_046262795.1 Candidatus Dormibacteria bacterium
GTACACGGCCGATCAGGCCGGCAGCGCGACTCCTTCTCTCTTCGCCACCCGGCAGTGCACCGGCTCCAGCGCCGTCACAGGCAATTCCCTGGTCGACGACTGCGTGGCGCCGCAGCCCGCCACACCGGTCCTGCCGGGTTCCACTTGTCCAGGACCGCAGGTGAACGATGCTCCCGGAGACGCGCTCGACTCGAGCGCGGCCGGCTCCGGGAGCAACGTTCCCTCACTCGACATCACCCACACGCAGTTCCTGCCCGGCGACAGCGGCGAGCAGCTGATCCTCACGGTCAACCGGCTCGACGCGGCGCTGCCGGCGAACATCGCGCAGGCGATCTGGCGCGTCACGTGGACGCAGGGCGGCAAGGCCTGGTACGCGCAAGCGGTGCAGAACGCCGGTGCGCAGATTCAGTACATGGCCGGCGCGCTCAACAGTGACGGAGCGCCAGGGCAGAGCGACGCCATTCAGGGCCTCGAGGTCCTCGGCAACAGCGGTCAGATCACGTTCACCGTGCCGTACGCGACGGTGGGTAACGTCGCTGTCGGCACCACGCTGCATCAGATCTTCTCGACGACCTACGCGTTGTTCAGCTCGGGCAGCGGTACTGCAACGTCGCCGCAGCTCGTCGATCGCGCGTCGGACAGCGGGTTCGGCGCCGACTACACGCTGGGGCAGGCTTGCGCACCCGCATCCGACCTGCCAGATGTTCCCGCGGCGGCGCTGCTGCCTGCGGTTGCGGGCGGCGTGTTCGGTTTCTACTGGTTCTTCATTCGCCGGAAGCGCTCCCGGCGGCTGCTTTACGAGAGCGCAACCGAGACAGAGCCCACATTGGAGGCGAAGGGGAATTAGGCGATGAGTAGTGCATCGTTGACGCAATCGCGCATTGTCGTGCGCGGCAAGAATTGGACCGAGCAGGCGTGGCAATGGGTCAAGCGCAATCCGGACGCCTGGCCGGCCGCGGCGATCATCGCCGCGACGCTCATCGCATACCACTTCACGCTCGCGAGCATGTTCGACTTCCTGCGTCTGGACACGCCGCTTGCATACCTGCCGCTGCTGCCGCTCTTCTGCGTCGGCATCGCGGTGGTGACGTGGCGCCGCTACGCGAACGCACCGCGGCCCATCCAGGACCGCCAGATCGACTTCCTCGTCGGCATTCCGATGGTGGTGGTCGCGCTGCTGTTCATCACGCTCGCGCCCGTGATCGCGTCCACGTACTACTGGACCGATCGCGCCGACGTGCTCTCACTGGCGCTGTTCGCCGCAGGCGCAACCATCATCGGCTACGGCATCACGTGGTTCTGGCGCATGAAGGCGTCATTCCTCTTCCTGGTGCTGATGTGGCCGGCGCTGTACCTGCACGTGCTGCCGTCTCTGATGCAGAAGTTCGCCGACGGCACCAATGCCGCGCTGGCGCAGATCGTGCACGTGCTGCCGCTGGGTGTGACGCTCGGTGGTCAGCCCGGGCTGCTCGTCGTCAACCAGGCGCACGCGGCACCGCTGCAGATCTCGGTCGGCAGCGCGTGCTCGGGCGCGAACAGCGTGCTCGGGTTTGCGCTCATCGGCGGCGCGATCATGACGACGCTCGGCGGCGGCAAGGGTCGCAAGCTGCTCTGGTGGACCGCGGGCATGGTGCTGGCGTTCATCTTCAACATCTTCCGGCTGGTCTCGATCCTCGCGCTCGCGTCGTGGGGTCACCCCAGCCTCGCGCTCGGCGGTTACCACGCGGTGATCGGACTCATCCTCTTCGCGATCGTCGTGATGGTGATGCTGTTCGCGCTGCCGTGGTTCGGCCTGCGGACGAAGGATCCTGTGACGACCGACGTTGCTGTGACCCGGCGTGCCGCCAAGAAGGTGAAGGTTGACGCGACCTCTCCGCTCGGCACGAGCTCGCTGCTCGAGCAGCATCTGACTGCGAAGGCGCTGGAAGGCTCGACACCGAGCGTTGCTTCCGATGCGTCCACCGTCGACGACTCAGCAAATGCGGCATCGACTCCTGCTGCACATCCAATCACGTCGTCATCGCCGGCAATGCCTGCACGCGTGTTCTCGGCGATCTTCCGTCCGGCACGCAGCGCGGCAAAGTTCACCGCGGTCAGCTTCGGACTTGCGGCGGCGTCGGCCGTGCTGTTCGCGATCGCCAACATCACGCGTCTCGGTGTGGCGAGTGCCATCGCCTCGGGACACACGCCGAGCATTGACGCTGGCTCTGGTAACGACGCATTCGTCGGAGCCACCGGTTTCTTCATGTATCTCTTCCTCGCCGTGGGCGGCATCTCGCTGCTGGTGTGGCTCTGGCGGACGGTGACCAACAACGAGGTGCTCGGCGCCGAAGGCACGAAGTTCTCGCCGCTTTTCAGCGTCGGCTCGTGGTTCATCCCCCTTGCGAACTTGGTGCTCGTGCCACGTGCGCTGATGGAAGCGTGGCGGGCCGCGGAGCCGTCCGCCGACGTCTCGACTGGCGAGTCGCGCGCCAAGCTGCGGGCACCGCGAACGATCCTCGCGTTCTGGATCACCTTCGTGGTGGCGTACTTCTCCAGTTTCGCCATCAGCGGCGCTGCGACGGGGACGGGCAAGGCGCTCGCCGGCAGCATGACGCAGTCCGCGATTCTCAGCATCGTCGCGGCGGTGTTCCGCATCGTCGCGGCAATCCTCGCCGTGCGACTGGTGCTGTCACTGACCGATCGTCAGGAGCGCCGGACGTCGCTGCGCCGCGTCGAGATGGTGAAGTCGGCAGCTGAGACGGCTCCGGTTGCTGCGCCCAGCGCGGGTGCCGTGCCGGCGGCGTCGTTCCTCACACGGCTCGCTGCGCGCCCGGAGCGCCCCTGGACGCTGCAGCGCAAGCTCGCAACGGGTGCGGTGCTCGTGCTGACCGCCATCGTCGCGCTTGCTGATCAGGGACTCCAGCCGTACGCCGCGTTCAACGACGGCTCGGGTTCGCCAACGGTGAAGCCGTTCGGCAACGCGACGGCGCCGAAGGGTTGGTCCGTGTATCAGATCGCGGAGTACCCATGGGCGACGCAGTACTTCGGTGACAACAGCACGTGGTATCGCTACACGGTGACGCCTCCTGGCACGCAGGCGGTGGCGTACGCCGACGTCATCCTCACCGATGACAAAGGCTCGCTCGACACCTACAACCTGCAGAACTGCTTCCTCTTCCACAACTACGACATCCGCACCTCGGAGAAGATCGACCTGGGCAACGGTGTCTACGGGCTGCTGCTCAACTACACCGACCCGGCGACCAACACCAAGTGGGGCACCGTGTCGTGGGCGTGGCCGGTCGAGTACAAGAACGACACGTATTACGAGCGCGTCACGCCGACCTCGAGCCCGCTGCAGGGCGCACCGTCGAATGCGCCGAGCTTCCAACCGCAGGGCGGTTTGCAGGACGTCTTCCTTGATCTGTTGAACGGTGTCTCCGGCGGTCACAACGACCCCTCAGCGGCGCCGCAGTACAGGAACGTGGACTCGGCGCTCGAGGGAACGTCCACAGCACTCGTGAGCCACGCCGTCACCGGCAAAGCCGTCTGACGACATGACACAGCTCGTCGATCGCGATCAGTCGCGACTGGGGCAGGTGCTGCTCCGGCGCGGCGTGATCGATGAGCCGGCGCTCGAGACTGGACTCGAGCGTCACATGAAGGACGACGTGCGCCTGGGTGAGGCGCTCGTGGCTGACGGTGCTGTCTCGCAGGACGACGTCTGGCGCGCGCTGGCGACCCAGTGGGGCATCGGGATGCACGACATCTCGCACCACTGGGTCGATCCGGCGCTCGCCAATGAGCTCGACGCGCGCGAAGCGA
>JBHEMA010000153.1:0-3332 GCA_046262795.1 Candidatus Dormibacteria bacterium
AAGCTCCACGTCGGCGGGGACGGGAGGGATGATCTGCATCGAGGCGTTGATCGCGTCGCCCGCTTCGAGCGGCGTGCCGGGCATCAGCGCCGTGTCGATCTCCAGCGTACGTCCGACGTCGACGACGTACGTGCCGCGGCCGCTCCAGACGTGGCCCCACACGTCCTCGATCGTTCCGGAGAGCGTGATCTCGTGCGTCCCTTCCTCGGCGAATGCGACCTGAAAACGATCGTCGAGCGTCGAGAGCTGGAAAGCGTCGGAGGCGTGATTGGAGTCGAGATGTTTTCCGAGCGGGACGGGTCGCCACATCAGCTTCGGCTGGCGGAACGGCAGCGGCCCGATGGTCGTCGTCTTGCCGCTCGGACTCTTGATCGACGCCGTCAGTCCGCCGGACGGGAATCGGAAAGGAATGGTCGGATAGTTCATCGCCTCGCCGCGATTCGACACGGCGACGGTGAGCGCGAACGGTTCGAGGTCGTAACGGATCGGTTGGCCGCTGCGCTTGTCGGCGCCCGGGATGACGAAGCGGTCGGAGCCGACGGCGATGCGCGTGGCCATGGCGTAGCGGTCGCGGTCCTCAACCGCCGTGACGCCGCGCGATCCCTGGCTCATCGTGTTCGCGAAGAGCGTCCAGTTGAGCCGCGGCGGCGCCGGATTCCCGATCCTGATCACCGGCAACAGGCCGTAGGTGTAGTTGTCGATGCGGCGGGCGGCGCCATCGACCCGCGTGGCCACGCCGGGCCCCTGCGGCTGGCTGGTGGCGAGGCCGTTGGTGATGAACAACACCTGCGGCCGGTAGTAGCCATCGGGCACCGCCAGCGGGGTGCTGGAGATGTGGAAGGTGGTCTGAAGACGCCCGCTCGCGGCGGCCAGCGGCAGCACAAAACCCGGCTCACTGATGCCGACGCTGTTGGGCCATGAGGTTCCCCTCTCGATCGGCAGCCCGGTCGGCGTGCTGATGGTCGAGCAGTAGACGTTGTGATCGAGAGTTCCGCTGCCGTCCGCGCGGCTCACGCCGACCAGCAGCAGTCGAATCTCGATCTCGGGAGTCGCCCCCGGCGATGCGGTCCCGAGAAAGGTATAGGTGCCGTCGACGATGATCGATTCGCCAGGCGCGTACGCGGCCTTGTTGATCCGCACCGTCGCCACCCAAGGCGGCACGGTGAGGAAAAACGAGAGGTTGTTGAGCGTCGCGGAAACCGGCGACGCTACCGGATCGGGGACCTGATAGACGGTGCCGCCCAGTCCGAAAAGCTCCCCGCCGAGAACCGCGCTGCCTTCGAATGGCGCGCGGAGCTGTGTCTTGTCGGGATCGGCCTTGATCAGAATCGACGTGCCGCCGGGCGCGAAAAGCGTGGCCTGGAACGCTCCCGTTGCATCGGCCGCCACCACCGCGTAATGGCCGGTGACGAGGTTCATCGCCGCGACCAGCGACGAAGGAGGAACGGTTCCCGCGGCGCCGCGCACTGTGGTCTGGTAGGAGCTCTCGTCGGTCGACGACGTGATGCGATCGAGCAGCGGCAGCGACTGTGCCCGCGCCGATGCGGCGGCGTACAAGCCGGCGACGACTGCGGCTGCGACGCGATTCATTTGCGTCCTTCTCCGCAACAGGATACGCGCTACCATCAAGGAAATGGCCCGGGACGACGATCGCGCGCGGGAGGAGTTCACCAGCGAGGCGGAGGAGCTGCTCGACACGCTTTCGCGCGATCTGGCGGAGGTCGAGGCGCAGGGGACCGACGTGCGCCCCGAGGTCGTCAACAAGATCTTCCGGGAAGTGCACTCGCTAAAGGGACTGGCGGGGATGCTGGGCTTCACCGACATCTCCGAGCTGTCGCACAACCTCGAGGACATGCTCGACCGGCTGCGGATGGGGAAGATCGCCATCAGCAAGGAGCTGATCGACCTGCTCTACGACTCCGTCGACTCGCTGAACCGCCTCGTCATCTCCATCAACGATCCATCCCTCGGCACGCTGGTCGACATCACCGCGCTCACGCGCCGCATCCATCACGCCGTGACGCAGCAGCCGCAGAAGGCGCACGGCGACGCCTTTTCCGAGCTGACCATCGACGAGCAGACGCGCAAGTCGCTCACCGAGTACGAAGAGCATCGCCTGCTGGAGAACGTCCGCGCCGGAAAGCAGATCCTCGCCGTCGAGGTGCGCTTCGACTTCGCCGATTTCGACGAGCGGCTGCGCGCGCTGACGGCGACTCTCACAGCAGCGGGCGAGGTGATCTCCACCCTGCCGGCCATCGACAGCAGCGGCGGCGCCGGCATCGCCTTCCGCTTGCTGTTCGGATCGATGCTCGACGTCGCCGCGGTGGCGGCGCTGGCGCCTGAAGCGGCGGTGTCGTCGCTGCGCAAGGCGGCGCAGCCGGATTTGCCGCTGTTGCCTCAGGCGGAGAACACGGCTGGTTCGGCGGCGATCATCGAAGATGAGATGTCGCTGCGGTCGCTGTCGCAGACCGTGCGCGTCGACATCGGCAAGCTCGATCACGTCATGAACATCGTCGGTGAGCTGATCATCGAGAAGACGCAGCTCGAGGCGCTCACCCGCACCATCGAGCGCGAGCACGGCCGCCTCACCTCGCACGAGCTGACCAAGATCGCGCGCAACCTCGACCGCAAGCTCGCGGAGCTGCAGAAGTCGGTGATCGAGACGCGCATGGTCCCGGTGGGCCAGATCTACTCCAAGCTCTCGCGCACCGTGCGCAAGGTGACGCGCGAGCTGCGGAAAGAGATCGAGCTGGTGCTGCGCGGCGAGGAGACGGAGCTCGACAAGGTCATGGTCGAGGAGCTGACCGATCCGCTGATGCACATCATCCGCAACGCGCTCGACCACGGCATCGAGCCGGCGGAGGAGCGGGCGGCGCGGGGGAAGAATCCGGTCGGCCGCGTGATGCTGAACGCGTATCAGCAGGGCAATTCGGTGGTCATCGACGTCATCGACGACGGCCGCGGCATCGATCCGGAGAAGATCCGGCAGGCGGCGCTGAAGCGCGGACTGGTCGCGGAGGGGGAGGCGATCGACGCCGAGCGCGCGCATGAGCTGCTCTTCACGCCGGGATTCTCGACCGCGTCGCAGGTGAGCGAGATCTCCGGACGCGGCGTCGGCCTCGACGTGGTGAAGAAGAACCTGCAGGAGCTGAAGGCCACCATCGACGTCATCTCCACGCCGGGCGAGGGGACGACGTTCCGCATCATGCTGCCGATCACGCTGGCGATCATTCAGGCGCTGGTCGTGCGCGCGGGCGGCGAGCAGTTCGCGATACCGCTGACGTCCGTCGACGAATCGCTGCGCATCTATACGCGCGACATCAACACCGTCG
>JBHEMA010000154.1:0-3965 GCA_046262795.1 Candidatus Dormibacteria bacterium
AGCCTGCCCCCGACCCCGCCGACCGCGACGACACCCCGACCTCGCGCACCCAGGACGGCGCCGCCCGAGCCGGCCGGGCGACGCGCCGGGGCGGGCGGCGTCGCGACGCGGCAGGCGACCTCCACCTCGAGGGTCGCGGCCTCCACGTCGAGCGCCGCTTCACGACGGCCGGCGTGCACCCCTTCGACGAGGTGCAGTGGGAGCTGCGCACCGCGGTCATCGGCAACGAGAAGGGCGAGACCGTCTTCGAGCAGACCGACTGCGAGGTGCCGTCGTTCTGGTCGCAGATGGCGACGAACGTCGTGGTCAGCAAGTACTTCCGCGGCGCGCTTGGCACGCCACGGCGTGAGACCAGCGTCAAGCAGATGATCTCCCGCGTCGTCGACACCATCGCTGAGTGGGGACGTCAGGGGGCGTACTTCGCGAGCGAGGGCGATGCGCAGGCGTTCCAGGACGAACTGTGCCACCTGATCTTGCACCAGAAGATGAGCTTCAACAGCCCGGTCTGGTTCAACCTCGGTGTGCCCGGTTCGAAGCCGCAGATCAGTGCCTGTTTCATCAACAGCGTCGAAGACACGATGGAGTCGATCCTCGGCCTGGCGAAGACCGAAGGCATGCTGTTCAAGTACGGAAGCGGCACTGGAACGAACCTGTCGCCGATCCGCTCATCCATTGAACACCTCGGTGGCGGCGGCACCGCCAGCGGGCCCGTGTCATTCATGAAGGGTTTCGATGCCTTCGCCGGCGTGATCAAGAGCGGCGGTACCACGCGCCGCGCGGCGAAGATGGTGATCCTCAACGCGGATCACCCGGATGTTCAGGACTTCATCACCTGCAAGGTGGATGAAGAGAAGAAGGCCTGGGCGCTCATCGAAGCGGGCTACGACAGCTCCTTCACGGGCGAGGCATACGCCTCCGTCTTCTTCCAGAACAGCAACAACTCGGTGCGCGTCACCGACGAGTTCATGCGCGCGGTCGAAGAGGACAAGGACTGGAACCTCTACGCGGTGAGTGATCGCAACCGTGTCATCAAGACCCTGAAGGCGCGAGAGCTCATGCGACTGATGGCGGAGTCGGCGTGGCAGTGCGGTGATCCCGGGATTCAGTACGACACGACGATCAACGACTGGCACACGTCGTCGAACACGGGGCGTATCAACGCGAGCAACCCGTGCTCCGAATACATGTATCTCGACGACTCGAGCTGCAACCTCGCCAGCATCAATCTGACGCGCTTTTTGAAGGACGACGGTTCCATCGACGTCGACGCCTACCGGCATGCGATCCAGCTCACCATCACGGCGCAGGAGATCCTCGTCAGCAACGCGTCATATCCAACAGAGAAGATCGCCGAGAACAGCGAGGACTACCGCCCGCTGGGTCTCGGCTACGCCAACCTCGGCGCACTGCTCATGTCGCGCGGCGCCCCATACGACTCGCCGCAGGGTCGTGACCTGGCAGCGTGCCTGACCGCGGTCCTCACCGGTGAGGCGTACGCGCAGTCAGCGCGCATCGCCCGCGAGATCGGGCCGTTCAACGGATATGCGGCGAACCGGCAGCCGATGCTCCGCGTGATCGGCAAGCACCGCGAGGCGGCATACAACATTCCGACGAGCAACGTCGAAGCCGACCTCGTCACGGCCGCGCGCCATGCGTGGGACGAGGCGCACGAGTTGGGTGCGCGATATGGGTTCCGTAACGGTCAATCCAGCGTCATCGCGCCTACGGGAACCATCAGCTTCATGCTCGACTGCGACACCACCGGCGTCGAGCCCGACATCGCGCTCGTCAAGTACAAGAAGCTCGTCGGCGGCGGCATGCTGAAGATCGTCAATCAGACGGTGCCGTCGGCACTGCGACGTCTCGGTTACGGCGACACAGCAATCGCGGACATCGTCGCGTACATCGACGCCAACGACACCATCGAAGGGGCGCCGCAGCTCCGCGAAGAAGACGTCGCGGTGTTCGACTGCGCGTTCGCGCCACAGAATGGCAAGCGTTCCATTGCATGGCAGGGGCACCTGCGCATGATGGCTGCAGTGCAACCGTTCGTCTCGGGAGCCAGCTCCAAAACGGTGAACGTTCCTGAAAGCGCCAGCGTCGAGGACATCGAACGCGCATACATCGACGGTTGGAAGCTCGGCCTCAAGGCGGTTGCGATCTATCGCGACGGCAGCAAGCGCAGCCAGCCCTTGGCGACGAGCGTCGACAAGACGACGGGTCAGCGCGTGCAGGTCGTCGAGCGCCCGCTGCGCAAGCGGCTGCCCTCGGAACGCCAGGCGCTCACGCACCGCTTCGAGGTCAGCGGCCACGAGGGCTACATCACCGTCGGTCTCTACGACGACGGCCAACCCGGCGAGATCTTCCTGAAGATGGCGAAGGAGGGCTCGACCGTCAGCGGCCTGATGGACTCGTTCGCCACCGCGATCTCACTCGCGTTGCAATACGGCGTGCCCCTGCAGGCACTCGTCGACAAGTTCTCGCATACACGCTTCGAGCCACAAGGGTTCACCAAGAACCCGGAGATCCCGATCGCCAAGAGCGTGATGGATTACATCTTCCGCTGGCTGGCGTCGCGCTTCCTCTCGCAGGATGAGCGCGACAAGCTCGGCATCATCCGCCGCGACGAAGAGCTCAACGGCGACGCCGGGCTCACGCAGCCGGCACCGACGACTGCTGCACAAGCAACAGCCGCGGTGACCGTCGCCCCAGCACCAGCGCCATCCGCAGCAAAGCCGGCAACGCCGCTGCGCGTCGTGCAACAGTCAACCACTCCCGATCTGCCTGGTGCCTTCGTCAACCAGGCCGACGCGCCGTCGTGCAGCGAGTGCGGCAGCCTGATGGTCCGCAACGGCGCGTGCTACAAGTGCTACAACTGCGGCGCCACCAGCGGATGCAGCTGACACACACCACGTAACGACATAACGGCGCCCGTCATCAGGACGAGCGCCGTTATCTTTTTATGGACTCTGCCGAGATCCGACGAGCGAGGCGAGCTCTGATTCAGGCTCGCCCTCGACGGCAAGATCTCCCAGCGATACGGCGCCGACGAGCACACCGTTGCTCACGACGGGAAGCCTGCGCACCGAATGCTTGACCATCAGCTGCCGCGCGTCATCGAGCGACGCCGCTGACGACACGCTGACGACATCGCGCGAGCAGACGGCTGCGACCTTCGTCGTGCGCGGGTTGCGGTTGGTAGCGATGCCCCGTACCACGATGTCGCGGTCGCTGAGGACTCCGGCAAGCCCGCCGCGCTCCGTGACGAACACAGCGCCGATATCTGCGTTGCGCAGATGCCGCGCCGCGTCCACCAGTGAATCCGTCGCGTCCACGGTCACTGGCAAGCGCGTCATCACGTGCTCGACGATGTCCGGGTTGTCGACGCTCTCCTCCTCGATGCGGAACGGCCGCCGCATGGACGCCTTGGAGACCCCCTCCGACAGCGCCGCCTCGGTGGCGGCGAGGAACTCGCCGTCTTTCGACTGCAACGCCTGCAGCAGCGTCGCGCCGCCGACCGCGGGAACCGGCGTGCGCAGCTCCTCGCCGATGCTGCGCTCACGGCCGTGCGAATCGAGACGCCGTACCAGCTCGCGCAAACGACGCAACAGCTCGATGTGCACCTGAGGGACTCCATGCCGGCGCCAGTGCTCCATCGCGGCGGCGTCCACGTCGAACAGCATCGCCATGGCGTGGTCGTCGAGCTCCGCCTGGTTCTGCAGCCGGGCGAAGGCGTCGCCGTCGAGCTCGCCGGCTGCAGGCGGCGGCCCTTCGCCGGACTCCAGGGCGGCGCGCGCAAGCGCCTCTTCACTGTCCGCAGGTTTCCGATGAGGTCTCTTCGTCTCACCCATCCGCAGCACCTCCTGATGCGGCTCGATCCCGACCGAAGCGCTCCTGCTGCTTCAGAGAGCCATTGTCAGACGGCGTACCGCCGAGCGTCCGGAGCCGGCGCGGCGCGCAGGTAC
>JBHEMA010000155.1:0-4238 GCA_046262795.1 Candidatus Dormibacteria bacterium
TCGTCAACCGTTCCTGCACCTGCAGGCGTCTGGCGAAAACGTCGACGACACGCGGGATCTTGCTGAGTCCCAGCACCTTGCCGCACGGCAGGTACGCGACGTGGGCGCGTCCATAAAACGGAAGCAGGTGATGCTCGCAGAGGCTGTACAGCTCGATGTCCTTGACGACCACCATCTCCTCGTACGGTTCTGAAAAGCAGGCGCCGTGCACGACCTCTTCGACGCGCTTGTCGTAGCCGCTGAGCAGAAAGCGCATGCTCTCGGCCACGCGCTCGGGAGTTCGCAGGAGCCCTTCACGCCGCGGGTCCTCGCCGAGCTCTTCGAGCATGCTCCTCACGAGTGGTGCCACGGGGTCACCTTCGAGCACGCCGCCTGCGGCCTCCTCGATATCGGCCGCGTTGTGTCCGTCGTCCAGCAACGTGGGCTCAGCCATGGGTCAACTATGCCACCGATGGAAACGGCATCAGGCGTTGCTGAAGATGGGAATGTTCGACCCTGACAGCGGCGCCGCCTCCGGCGTCAGCAGCCACGCGATGATGGCGGCGGCGTCCTCGGCAGTCATGCCCGGACGCAACGACGGGTTGGCTGCGCGCAGCATCTCGGTATCGACGGCACCGGGACTCACGCAGATGCACCGCACGCCGTTATCACGTCCCTCGAGCGCAACCGCTTCGCTCAAAGCGATCACACCCGCCTTGGCGACGTTGTACGCGGCAAGCCCCGGAAACTTTTCGACGTTCTGCACACCGGAAAGAGACGCGATGTTGACGATGGTGCCGCCGCCGCTTGCTGCCATCGCCCGATATGCGGCGCGACAGCAGCGAAAGGTGCCGTCAAGGCTGACGTCCAATACCGCACGCCAGACCGCAGTGTCGAGCAGATCGAACGGCACGTTGCGCAACGTCGCCGCGGTGTTCACCCATGCGGTCAGCCGGCCGGCGTCCGTGGCGCTGCGCAGCAGTCGCTCGACGTCCTCGTCTGACGCGACGTCAGCGACCACAGGCGTGATCTGCACGTGCGACGCGGCCACGCGCTCGAGCTTGTCGCCGCTACGCGCCGCGGCGATGACGTGATAGCCATCAGCTGCTAGTCGCTGCGTCGTCGCCGCGCCGATGCCCTGACTCGCGCCCGCGACGACGGCAACGTCGGTCACGACAACGCCTGCCGCGCGATCGCGATGTTGAAGCTCGGAGTGCCCAGCGTTCGCATGAGACGCAGCCACAGGGGCAGGTACATCTCGACAGCGCGAGCTGTCGTGATGTCGCCAAGATCGACAATATCACCGTGCGGCCAGCCAAAACTCGTAAGGATTGCGCGGGTCTCGCTCTTTGCCGCATCGTCGTTGCCGCTCAGGAACAGGGCGCTGCCGGGCGCCAAGCCCGGATTCACCATGACGCTCGCGCTGATGGTGCTGAGCGTCTTGACGACGCGGGCGTCAGGGAAGGTGCGCTGAATCTGCTCGGCGAGGCTGTCGGTGTTGCACACGCTGAGCGACGGCGGAAAGCCGTGCGAGAAGTCGAGGGGATTGGCGATGTCGATGATCACCTTGCCGGTCAGGTTCTCCTCGCCGGCTGCCTGCAATGCGTCGAGGGAGTGCGCACCGTTGGTCGCATTCACGACCACCTCGGCGAAGCGCGCAGCATCCGCGAAAGTCCCCTCCGACGCGTGCTCGCCTGCACCCCTCGCCCATTCGACGGCGGCCTCGCCGCCTGCCGTCCTCGACCCCATGGTCACCTGATGCCCGACGTCGACGAGCCTGCTGCCGACCGTCCTGCCCACGATGCCGGTCCCGAGCACTCCCAGGCGCATTCGCTGTTCCTCCTCACGCGGCGCTGACACAGCGATGATGGATCAGTGGCAAGCCGGCGGGCGCTGGGGGTACGGCGCCCGGCGGTGCGCTACGCTGCGGTGATGAAGGTACATCTCTCCATCAAGAACGTCGTCATCGGTGTCCTCGTGGCTGCGGTGGCGGGCCTCGCCACGGTGGTTGCCCTCGATCACACGCGCTCGACGGCTATGCAGGGCGCCGCCGTCACCGCGTCTAGCACACAGCCGGGTTGGACCGGCTACACAGCGGCGACAGGACACGACTTCGGCATGGCCCTCTTCAGCCGCTTCGCGCAGGACCTCGGCGTGACGCCGGCGCAGCTCAAGGCGGACGTGATGGCCGGCCAAACCCTCGATCAGATCGCGGGTGCAAACGACGCGCACGCAAAGAGCGACGTTCTCAACTACGTGCGCGACGAGCTGCACCAGGCGGTCGTGCGCGGCGCCATCAGCGACGCGCAGGAGTCGAGCCTCCTCGGCGACGCACAGGACGTCATCAACCAGCTCTTTGCCGCGCACCTCGGCAAGCTGGGCCCGTCGCACTGACTGCACCCCAGCCGCCGACACTGGCGGACGTCTTCGACGCGCGACGAACGATCGCGCCATACCTGCGTCCGACCGCGCTGTTCCGCTACGGAGGGCTCGACCGTCTCCTCGGCACGCGCGTATGGGTGAAGCACGAGAACCATCAACCGGTGGGCGCGTTCAAGGTTCGCGGCGGGATCAATCTGCTTGCTCACATGCCCGCAGAGGAGCGCGCACGAGGAGTGGTCACGGCGTCGACTGGGAACCACGGTCAGTCGATCGCATATGCGTCGCGGCTGTTCGACGTGACCGCCACCGTGTACGCGCCGGCGAATGCGAATCCGCTCAAGGTCGAGGCGATGCGCGACATGGGCGCGTCGGTCGTGCTCGAAGGCCGCACGTTCGACGATGCCAAGGCGGCCGCTGAACGCGCGAGCGTTGAGACGGGTGCGCGCTACGTGCATTCGGGCAACGAACCGCTGCTCATCGGCGGCGTCGCGACGCTCGCCCTCGAGATCTTCGAAGACGAACCGCACATCGATATCGTCCTCGTCCCCGTCGGCGCCGGCACCGGCGCTGCCGGAGTCGGCGTCGTCAAAAGTGCGGTGAAACCGGGCGCTACGTTGATTGGTGTGCAGTCGGCACAGGCTCCGGCGGCGTACCGTTCATGGCAGTCGCACGAGCTGGTGACCGCGCCCAACGAGACGGTGGCCGAGGGGTTGGCGACCGGTCAGCCGTTCGAGCTCCCGCAGCGCATCATGCGCGACACGCTGGACGACTTCGTCACGGTCGAGGACGACGAGCTGCTCGACGCGACAGCGCGCATGATCACGCTCACGCGCAATCTGGTCGAACCTGCGGGCGCGTCGGCGCTCGCAGCCGCGTTGCGACTCCGCGAGAGGCTCGCTGGGCGCAACGTCGCCCTCGTCTGTTCCGGCGGCAACATCGGCCCTGCGCAATTGCGAAGTGTTGTCGATCGTTTAGCCTCAAGCTGACTGTGAGGCGCGTGTCGTTGGCAGCGCGCTAGAATCCACGCGCGTCCATGGAAGGTGATCAGTGACGAGGCTCGGCGGTGTCGTCCGCCTGGGCATCGCAGCTGCGTCTGTCACGGGGCTCGCCGCAGCCACCGCGCCGCTCGCGGCGGCGGGCGATCAACCATTGACTCCCGAGGCACTGTCTGCGCGTGGAGCCGGCGCGCGGATCGCCGCGAGCCCCGGACCTGCGTATACCGACCAGGCAGTGGCGCACACACCTGGCGGAATGGTTGCGCCTGGCGTGAACGCGCCGCAAGCGCAGACGTGGGACACAGGATTCTCGGGCGCCGGGGAACCCAACGTCGGCATCGCGACGGATAGCATGTCGAGCGCCGGCTACGACGTGTTCGCTGACGCGTTCACGAGCGTGGCCAAGTCGGGCGACGCCGGCGCGACGTGGACAGATGTCACGCCGACACTCCCAGGTGGAGCGCCGGCGCATCCGACCAGCCTCGATCCCTATCTGCGAGTCGATGCGAGCACGAACCGTCTGTTCAAAGTGGATCTTGTCTCGACGTGCGAGCTGTTCAGCTACAGCGACGACCGCGGCACGAGCTGGACCAATTACACGACCGCATGCAACCTCTCCGACCACGAGACGATCGCGGCGGGTCCTCCGGTGACGAGTCCGACTGTCGGTTATCCCGACATCGTCTACGACTGCTCACAGTCGGGTGGATACAACGGCGCCTCGACGGCGAGCATCTGCGACAAGTCGCTCGACGGCGGCGTGACCTTCGTGGCGACCGGAACGCCGGCGTTCAACGATCCGAGCCCATATGGTTTCGGTCCGGGCTCTGGCGACTCGGGGATTCCCGGTCACTGTCTCGGTGACATCGGCCCGATCTTCGT
>JBHEMA010000156.1:0-3654 GCA_046262795.1 Candidatus Dormibacteria bacterium
CTGCTAGCCCGCAGCGCCGTGGCAGCAGCGCTCGTGGTGGCGCCGGTCGTGACGACGTCATCGACAAGCCAGAGACGCATACGCTCCAGAGCAGGACCGCGCCATTCGAGAGCGCCTTCGAGATTGAGTCTCCGCGACCGCTCGCCGCGCCGGCTTTGCGGTGGGGTCTCGCGTACGCGCACGAGGCCCTCGACCAGCGGCACGTTCACTGCTGAGGCGAGTTCCGCGGCGATGATCTCCGCCTGGTTGTAGCCGCGATGCTTGCCGCGACGTGTCCCGAGCGGCACCGCGACGACCGCGTCAGGTCGCGTCATCGATTGCAGATGCAACCGCTGGGCAGTCAGGCGTGCGAGCTCGCGGAGTGCGCCGCGATCACCCTCGAACTTGCCGCGGTGCAGCGCCTCGCGCACGGCTCCCTCGAAACGAAACGCGGCGTGCACCTGCACGCCGTCCACGCGAGTGACTCGGGGCACGGTAGCCGCCTCGAGACTTGAACGGCATCGTGCACAAATCGCCGTGGGGTGTACGCGTTGGCACGCAGCGCAACGCCGCGGCGCGACCGCGTCGAGGAATAGCCGGGCGACGGCGACGTGCAGCGGCATGCACCGTCATGTCGCACATTGCGAGCGACAGTGCGCGGACGAAGTGCCGCCGCGTCTCAGATCACGGGTCCCGCCTGCTCCAATGCCGTCTCGATGGCGCGCACCAGCGCCCGAGCCGAATCGGCGCTGAGCTCGACGGCGACGCGTGCGCTCGCGCCCTGCCGTTCGTCGATGAAGTCGATGTTGAGCGCGTGGGCCAGCGAAGCGTGATACGGATGGTCCACATACGCCATTGCGTGCGTCAGCGAGAACCATCCGTCGCGACCCTTGGCGCTTCCCGTGACCGCTGTTTTCTCAGTGATGTAGGTGCACATCGCAAAACCCCCAGATGCGCTGCCAACCGTCGTTCGCAGCATCGACTCGATACGACGGGCGGTCGGTGGCGAAGAACCCATGCCCTGCATTGGCATAGGTGTGAAATTCGTGCGGTTTGCCGAGGCGCGTGAGCTCGGCATCGATCTGCGCCACGTCCTCGGGTGAGGGGCGCTGGTCCTCGGCGCCGAACAATCCGAGCAGCGGACATCGCAGATCCGAAGCGCGGTCGATGAGCGGCTGCATCGTGCTCGGCGTCTGCGGCGAAGCCGTCCCCACGATCATGGCGCCGTAGCACACGACCGCGGCGTCGAGCGAGAGCGTCGTCGCAGCCAGAAACGACTGTCTGCCACCGGAGCAGTAGCCGATGCTCGCCACCTTGCCACTGCTGAATGGCGCTGCACGCAGGAACCGCAATGCAGCATCGACGTCGCCGACGAGCTGCGCATCCGGCACGCCACCCTGCGCGCGTGTCGCGGCGGCCGCATCGTCCGGCGTCGCATCAGGGCCGGCGCGATGATGCAGGTGTGGAGAGATCGCCGCGTAGCCGTGATGCGCGAATTTGCGCGTGATCTCCTTGGTCGCCTCATCCCACCCCGGAAGGTGATGAATCACGATGACGCCGGGATACGGTCCCCGACCGAGTGGCCGCGCCAGATATGCGTCGATCTCGTCCCCGTTATGGCCGCTGATGCTGATGGTTTCCGCGAGCATGCCTTCGTACATGGCAGCCGAGTGTACGGAGCTTGATCGGGTCGCCGATCAGGAGGGAGACGCTGCGAGTGTTGTCGGCGCGGCCTCGTCGGTGAGCTGCAGCACATCACCGGCAGCAACGCCCGCCGCGGCCGCGCTTCCTGCGGGAAGCTCGAGGCACGCCTTGGCGCGGCGCACGAATCCTGTGGCGCGCCACGGTTTGATCGACTCGTAGACGCGGAGCACGTGGCCGTCACCATCGACGAACACTGCATCGATGGCGAACCGCATGAAAAACATGTGGATGCTGCTGCAGGGACGGATGCACAGGCCGTGCCCGGCGGGCAGCTCGCGCCGCCCCATCAGCCCCACGAAGCGCGACCAGGCGGAGTCTGCGACGGCGACGTTGTCTGCAACCACGGTCCCGTCGGCCGCCATCAGCCGCAACGCTCGGTCAGCAGCCACAGCGGTGATGCTAAAGCGCACCGGTCGCGTCCGCGTGCGCGCGAGGTGACGTGCGGCTAACGCTGCTTGGGAAGCGTGAGACGGGCCTCTGTCCCGGCTCCCAGCTGGCTGCGCACGTCAAGGCGGCCGCCCGCGAGCGTCGCCCGCTCGTGCATCTGGATCAGTCCCAAACCGCGCGTACGGCCCAACCGCGCCTCGGTGGCCACGACGTCGAAGCCGTCACCGTCGTCCTTGACGATCGCCACCAACCGCTCGCGGTGATACGACAGCACGACGTCGATGCGCTTCGCACGCCCATGTCGCACCGCATTGTCGAGCGCCGCTTCGATGATGCGGAATGCCGCAAGCTCCGACATCGGGCTGAGCCGCACCTCGCGTCCCATCACGCGGAGGTGCGCGACACTGCGCAGCGTCCGGTCCTCGAGCAGGTCGCGGATCGCATGCTCCAACGTCTGCTCGCTGTCGATGGGTGACAAGCGCTCGATTCGGTGCTGCAGCTCACTGGCGGCCTCCACCGTCGCGGTGCGGCACCGGCTCACCGACTGGGCAGCCGTCGCCTGGTCCCACGACAGCACGTGTCCCGCGACCTCGGCCTCCATGGCGGCGTCACTCAGCCGCTGCATCGGGCCGTCGAGAATCGCATGCGCCAGCGATTCGTGCTCGTCGTCCACCATCTGGAAGATCCGCCGTGATGCCTGGCTGAGGCGTGCCGATCGCAGGTCGATGTCCGCACCGGCGCCGCCCGCCGTCTTCACCACACCGGAAACGCGCTCGAGCAGCTGCCGCTCCGCGGTCAGCTGGTTGAAGCGCTGCCGCAGCGCGGCGACGCGTTCTTCGATCTGGCCGCGCTCAGCATGCAGCGACAGCGCGTCGTGCAGCACGCGTACGAGCTGCGGCAGCGATGCACGGCGCAGGTCGGCGACCATGCGCTCGCGCGCGACGTCGTTCTCACGCAGCGACTGCATGACGTTGGTGCGATGTGCCGACGCGTCGACGAGCTCACGCTCGACACGAGCGGAGAGCCGCGCCACTTCGGCGAGGCGCACCTCGACGCTTCGCTGGGCACCGGTGACCGGCGATTCCACCGCAACGGCGGCGTCTGCTCTGCGTGGTGCGGTCGTGCTGATCATCCCGTTCCTTCGGTCCGCTCAGTGGCGAGCCTTGAGCCGAAGTGAGAATAGCTCGTAGAGCGTTCGCGCTGAATCGCGCATCGGGCTGACGCGCGAGTCCTCGCGGTGGGCCCAGCGTACCGGGACCTCGACGACCTGGTAGCCGAGGCGGCGGGCGCGCAGCAGGACCTCGGCATCGAAGCCGAAGCGCATCGTCCGCAGCGGGGTGAAGCAGCGGATCGCCGCGTCGGCCCCGAAAAGCTTGAACCCGCACTGGGTGTCGTGCAATCCGGGCAGGGCCAGCAGCTGCAGGAGCCGGTTGTACGTGCGACCCATGAGCTCGCGCCGGCCGGGCTGATGCGCCTCGATCACGGCACCGGGCAGCGCACGCGAGGCGATCACGACCTGCGCGCGTCCCTCGAGGCGTGAGCGGAGGTTCGGCAGCTCCTCGATCGGAGTGCTCAGGTCCGCAT
>JBHEMA010000157.1:0-5768 GCA_046262795.1 Candidatus Dormibacteria bacterium
ACACTGAGGCTACCGTCGCCCGCCACCGAATCGTTGATGCCACGTTCAGCAATAACTCGGGCCGGCCTTCGGCGATGATGGCGAAGGCGGGTGGTACCCGCTACAGGACTCGAACCTGTGACCAAGGGATTAAGAGTCCCCTGCTCTACCAACTGAGCTAAGCGGGCGCCGTTCCGATTCTACCGGCAGCACATCTGCGAACACGAAGCCATCGCGCTGAACGATCTCACCTGGCGTGCACGCGACCGGGTGCTGGAACGCCGGCCCGTCCGAGACGAACGTGTGGAACTCGCCGCGCTCGCCGCAAGGGTCGACCCACGACGGCAGCTCGCTCAGCAGCGCAGTGTCATAGGAGCGGCCGCAGAACCGGGCATCGAGCTGCGCCGGGTCGACGCAGACGATGGTCGCGCGAGTCCCGCCGGCGATCATGTCGCGCGCCAGCTCTGAGGTATCGAGGCCCCAGAGCGGGAACACCGGGGTGAATCCCGCCGCCGCCATGCGCTCCTCGCGGTAGGCGCGAATATCCTCGAGGAAGAGATCGCCGAAGGCGATGTGCGTGACGCCGTCGTCCCGCGCGCGTGCGAGCGCCGTCGACATTGCCGCTTCATATGCATCGTTCGGGCACGGCCACGGGAGGGGCACCGGACGCAGCGGCAACCCGACTGCGCGTGCCTGCTCCCGGACAAGCGCCTCGCGCACTCCATGCATCGCCACGCGTGCGAACCCCTCGTTGACCGTCGTCAGCAGGCCGACGATGTCGACGTCACCGCGTGACCGCAGGACGTGCAGCGCCCACGCGCTGTCCTTGCCACTGCTCCACGACAGCAATGCACGAGGTCGTGTCATGGCGACGTCGCGACGCGCGGTGATGGACCCGCTCCGCCGCCGACGCGTCCCGCGCGGCGTTCTGCGGGCAGCCAGAACATCGACCGCTGCTGCGGCTGCAAGCGCATCCGCAGTGGCGGCGGTTCGGGAGTGACAGCGCCGGCAAGCGGTGAAACAGTGCGCGACTCGATTGCACGACGCAGGTCCGCCGCGTTGCGGCCCGGGAACACCGAAACGACTCGCCCGATGTCGTGCACGCCGAAGTGACTGTCACCAGACCCGATCGCGGCGCCGACACGTTCTCGGTGGTCGGCATAGAAACGATCGAGCTGGCGCCACGCCCACCACGGCACCGGTGCTGTATGGCGTACCTCGATGCCGTCGACGGTGCGCTGCTCGAGCACCTGGCGGAGCCGATGCGGCGTGATCGACGCAAACCACGTCGGCATGAACGGATGCGCCACGACGGCCAGTCCGCCCTGGTCGTGAATCGCGTCGACGGTGTCCTCGATGGACATGTGCATCCGTACCGGTCGCTCCAGGAACAGTCCCACGATGTGCACGCCTGGTGGGAAGTGGCACGTCACCTCCTCACCGACGACGACGTCGACTCCGAGCTCCGCACCGAGCTCGCGCGCCGAGCCGAGGTCAGCGATGGTGTCGTGGTCCGTGATGCACAGCACGCGCAGTCCAGCATGCGCTGCGGCACGCACGAGTTCGTCCGCGGTGACCATACCGTCGCTGGCGCGAGTATGCGCGTGGATCTCTGCCGCGCTCATGTCTGCAGGCAGACGGATGGCGAGGCTCTCAGGCAACGGCGGTCGTCTCTTGCACGCGATCGTCCGCCGGCCGCGCCTGCATATCGGTCTCGAGCGAAGGAGGCACATGCTGAAGCACGCGTACGCGCGGAACGACGAATCGCATCAGCGCAGCCCAGCTCAGCCCGGCGAACAGCATGCCGCCCAATACATCGACGACCCAGTGCTCGCCGAGGTACACGACGCTGAACGCGACCAGCATCGTCCACACAAATGCAATCCATCCAGCGCGCGGAAATACGCCACGCAACGCGAGAAAGCTCAGGAACGGAAAACCGACGTGCAGCGAGGGAAAGGCGGCGACGGGATCCGAGAGCAACGACGTGTACAGCGTCTGATAGAAGGGGCTGATCGCGCTCGGCAGCGTCGTGCCGAGCAGCTTGGTCACGCCGTGGATCACCCCCGCATTCTCCGCATACCACGGTGGCGCTGTGGGAAGCAGCAGAAACACGAAGAATCCGAGAAACGCCATGCCCATCAACCCCACCGTATAGCGCAGGAACTGCGTGCGGTTGGCAAGCCACAGGATGAGTCCGACGCCAAACGGAAAGACGAAGTGGGAGAAGTACACGACTGTCGCGAGATAGGCGAGTGCGCGTCCGAGTGCTCCTGGTGTCGCCGCCTGCAGCACAGCGCTGGGCACATGGCCGCCGAAGATCGCGGTCTCGATGCCGGCAATGTCGTTGACGTGCGGAGCGATGCCCGTCTTGTCCGCGATACCGCGAAGCGCCTCATAGCCGAGATAGATGGCGATGAAGGGGATCCAATCGCGCAGAAAGCGGAAGACATGACCGCTCAACAGCGCAATCGGCACTGCGAGCAAGAGGATGTAATCGGGCGAGACCGAAATGCCGCGCCAGATCATGATGCCGCTGGCAGCGATGAGGTAGGCAATCGCGATCACCACCAGCGGGCCCGGCCGTCGCAGCCGGCTCACCGTGCCCACGACGGCAAAGTCTAGCCTCAGAGATTGAAGGGAGATTGGAACGACAGCGTGCTCAACACCGTGAGCCGACCGGTCGCGAGCAGGATGCCGAACACCAGCAGGATGCTACCCGCGACGAGGTTGATGACACCGAGGTGTTGGTTCACGGCGCGGATGAAGCGCTGCAACCGATCGGCAAGCAGCGCGACGAGGAGAAAGGGCACAGCGAGTCCTATGCAGTACATGAGCATGAACGGCAGACCCCCGAACTCCCGGTTCTGCGCAACGGTGACGATGGCGCCGAGCTGCGGGCCGAGGCACGGCGTCCAACCCGCCGCGAATGTCAACCCGAGCAAAAACGCTCCCAGCAGGCCGTATGTCGGCGCGATGTGCAGACGCCGCTCACGCATGAGGAAGCCGAAGCGAAACACTCCGAGTGTGTGCAACGCCATGACCATGATCAATGCTCCGGCGATGCGGTTGACGAGCTCGAGATTGCGCGAGAAGACGGTGACGTCGAGCACCTGGAAGACGTAGAACACCGCGATGAAGACGACGCTGAACCCGGTGACGAACGCGACACCCGTGGCGATGACCGGAACGCGAGCGCGCGCGTCATCCAGCGGCACGTCACCCGCTGCCGCAAGCGCGGGACGACCCGCGCGTCCACTGAGGTACGCGGCGTACGCCGGCATGAGCGGAAAGACGCACGGCGACAGGAACGAAACCAACCCGGCGAGAAACGCGAGCGGCACCGACGGTGCAGTGTCTACGGCGGTCCCTCGACGTAGTAGCGCTGCCGCCACCGCACGATGGCGTAGACGACCAGCACCAGAAAGATGATCTCGAAGATCAACGGCGTCGGCCAGTGAAATGCCGTCTGCACGAATGCCGCGAATCCCGTCGCTGGTTTCGGCGTCGGTGACACGGGTGTCGCCGGTCGGCTTGGAGTCGCTGACGCACGCGGCGTCGCAACGACCGTCGTCACCGGCGCGCCGGGCGCTTCCGGCACGAGCGTCGGCGGTGCGGGCAATGAGCTGTCCTGCAGCACGTACAGCACCGCCGCGCCCGACGGTGGATCAAGACCGACGACGACCGTCAGCGGATTGGTCGGAGCGATGCCAATCGTCTCGACGTTCTTCGAGGTGCTCGGCAGCCCCTGATCCGCAGCGCTGAACGTCGTGCCGGAGTCGGTTGACCGCAGCATGCCGCCGCCTGTGCTGCCGCCTTGGTCGGCGCCGGCGTACACCACCGACGGGTCGAGCGGGTCGTACATCGCCGTCGTCGCTGTGAGCGCTGCCGGGATGCCGTTGCTGGATGTCCACGTCGTGCCGGAGTCGCCGCTGCGATAGGCACCCTTGGTAGTCATGGCGACGAGAGGCCGTTGCGGCACGACTTGATCGATGGGTCCGGCCGTGAGTTCCGTCGCCACCGCGCCCGCGGCCAATCCCGACTGCAGTGCCTGCCACGCCCCCGTTCCCGTCTTGCGGTAGAGGAACCCGGAAGCCAGATTGCCGTTGTCGATGCCTGCGATGACGACGAAGTCGGGCGAGTTTGCCGCAACCGCGACCGCGGCGACGGAATCGCCGTCGAGCCCGGTGTCCCTCCAGGTGTGGCCGTCACCGCTCTCGTACACGCCACTGTCCGTGCCTGCGGCGATGCCGTCGAGCCCGAAAGCCAGGCAGCGGACGTTGCGGTTGTTCAGGCCGACGGATGACGACGACCACGTCATCCCCGCGTCGGCGCTGGCCATCACGCCGCGCCCGTCGGTGCCGGCGAACGCCATGCCGGCATTGCGCGCATCGAATCCGACCACCCAGGCACGCACGCCGCTGACGGTCTGCTTCCACGTGGTGCCGCCATCCGTGCTGGTGTAGACACCCGCATCGGTCCCCACGAGCATCGTCGTCGGCGCGGCTGGGCTCAGGGCCACGCTCCAGATGCGCGCGGAGCCGATTCCCGGAATGGGATGCAGCGGCGTGAACCCGCCGGCGGCGCGAACCGGTGAGGTGGCGAGGATCCCGCGGGCCGCTGAGAGCGCCACGACCGTTGCCGAGGCAAGCGCGAATCGCCGCCGCAGGCGGAAGGCAGGCCGGGGGCGGCGCCAGTACATCCGCGCCATTATCCCGGCGCGTTTAGCGTGGGACCCTCCGCGGGCACGTAATCAGCAGCGATGCCAACGACGTTCAAGGACTACTACGCGACGCTGGGCGTCCCTCGCACGGCCTCCGAGAAAGAGGTCCACGCCGCCTTTCGCAAGCTCGCGCGCAAGCACCACCCGGACGTCAACCAGGGCAACAAGGACGCCGAGCAGCGCTTCAAGGAGATCAACGAGGCGCACGAGGTGCTCGGTGATCCAGAGAAGCGCAAAAAATACGACGAGCTGGGGCCGCGCTGGCAGGAGTACGAGCAGTGGGAGCGCGCCGGACGTCCCGGGCCGAACCCGTTCCAGAGCGGCGGGCGCGGGCATCAGTTCGAGTACCGCACGGTTTCGCCCGACGAGCTCGAGGGCCTCTTCGGCAACTCGTCGCCCTTCAGCGACTTCTTCCAGACATTCTTCGGCGGTGCGGACCTCGGCGGCTCGCGCGGCTTCCGCGGTGGGCGCTCCGCCAGCCGGCATGCCGCCCTCCGTGGCGAGGACGTCGAAGGGGAGGCCGAGATCACGCTGGAGGAGGCCTTCCGCGGAACCACACGCACCGTCGAACTGAACATCGCGGGGCGTTCTCGCCGCGTCGAGATCAGCATTCCAGCCGGGATCCACGACGGCGCGCGCGTGCGCGCTGCGGGTCAGGGCAGCGCCGGCTCCGGTGGCGCTTCGTCTGGTGACCTCTATGTCCGGGTCCGCGTCCAACCCGACGCGCGCTTCACGCGCGAGGGCACGAACCTGCGCACACGCGTGGCCGTCCCGCTCGCCACCGCGCTCGCGGGAGGCAGCGCTTCGGTGCAGACGCTACGCGGCTCCGCGGTCCAGCTGACCATTCCACCGACTACCCAGAACGGGGCTCAGCTTCGGCTTCGCGGACTCGGCATGCCGCACGTGCGCGGCGGGGGTGCCGGCGATCTCATCGCTGAGGTTGACGTCCGGCTGCCGCTGCCGGTGCCGGACGAGTTGCGGGACTGGGCGGAGAATCAGCCGGTGCGCGACTGACGACGGCGCCGTCGCAGGGCGAAGAGCCCGACGACACCACCCCCGGCAACAC